>CAZRZZ010000075.1:0-6213 GCA_964604755.1 uncultured Methanosarcinales archaeon
GGTATCCGCCTCAACTGCTTTACCCGGTAATCCTCATCCTCCCCTTCCACAATCGTCTCTTCTGTCTCTTCCTGCGCTTCTACCTCTTTTTCCTGCGCGGTGTCTTTTTTCTCTGCCTCTTCCCGGACCACATCTTCAGGAGTCTCTTTTCCGATATAGAATGCCTTGTCCCCGAGCGCGGAAAGCGCGCTTTCCATCTCGTCCTCGCCAAGCTCTTTTGGCTCCCACCGGAAGTCAAGGGTATCCTCTGTTGTGCGCGGGATCACGTGGAACTCGAGGGGCTTTCCAGAGAATGCGCCTTCGTGCACGATGATGTTTGTGCCCTGCGCTCCTGCGATCTCGAAGACAGCCGTCGCGGCAAACGATGCAGCATAGAAAAGGTGCTTCACCTGCGCGTCAGGTACCTCCTTGAGATAGTGGTACTCCTTTTTTGGCCGGATGATGATGTGCCCTGCGACGGCGCCCCTGTGTGGCATGACCGCATAGCAGATATCGTCCTCGTGCAGGATTGCCCCCTCCGGTTGTCTTGTGTCTGCCATCTTACTTGAACAACCTTGCTATGTCGTCGAGGTCGACCTCTTCCTCTTTTTCTCTTTCCTCGTCGGCATTCTCTTCGACGTCTTCGGGAGCTTCCTTCGTCTCCTTTTCTTGCGCTTCATCGTCATCTTTCGCGATCCCGCCAAGCGCCGCGAAGACATCCCCCTCGTCGTCTTCGTGTTCATCGTCTTTTTGCATTCCATCTTCTGATTTTTCTTTTGCCTTTTTGGTCTCTTCGAATTCTGCCTCGATTGGCTCATGTGGTGCCACGGCGGGCATCGACTTCTTTGGCGGGTACATCCTGCCATGCCGGAGGAATACCTCTGCAAGGATCGCCTCGATGTCCTGCCCCGCAAAGAGGTCCCTGAGTTGGGGATGGTTTGGCACGAGTTTCTTGAATTCATCAGGCTGCTTCAATACGGTGTCAAGAAGGGGCGGGTTCGCCTCGATGATGCCAATGAGCCTCTCTTTGGGCATGCGCAATTTGCCAGGGTATTTCTGGCCGGTGCGCTGGTAGTGGTTTTGAATCAGCAGGGGAAGGTTGTTCGCGATTGGCCGCGAAAGCCGCTCGATCTCGTCAGGGGGGATATCGTTTTGCGCAGGATCAAGCTTGCTTAAGCCGTCATCCTTGTCACGGGGGATGATATGCAGCAGGAAGTGCTGGCTTTGCTGTCCTGCCGCGCCGCCATTTGCGATGAACACAGTAGTTCCCTGCGAGAGGAGTCCCCGGTTTGCGCAATAGGTCAAGTCCTTTACGCGCAAGAAAAGATGCTCGAATGCCTTTTGCGGGATCAGCGGCATGATCGGGTAGTGCTCTTTTGGGAGCACGAGCATGTGCCCTTTGCGTGCCGGGTTGATGTCAAGAATAGCAAGGACAAGATCATCCTCAAAGACCTTCTTTGATTGGATCTCTCCTGCGACGATCCTGCAGAAGACGCAGTTCTTCTTCTGCTCCTCCAGGGCAGCCTTCTGCTCCGCGGACAATTCCATGGTTCACGCAAGGGTCTGCGAGATTAAAAATGTTGCGTAGATGAGAAGAAGGCCGATCCCCTCATGCCAGGTGATCTCCTTCTTGCGTATATATGTCGTGCCGATGTATACACTTGTGACCATGAACATCGCCGCGATGAGAAACGGCCTCGTTGGAAATGAGATTGGATTGAGCATGGCTGCAAGGCCGAGCACGAACGACGAGTTGATCGTGACCGCTCCGAGGATGTCGCCGAACGTGAGGTTGCTTTGATGGCCGATTGCGCTCTTGATTGCGATGACAAGCTCCGGCACCGTCGTCGCGATCGCGACGAACACGAGGCCGATTAGGAATGTCGAAACATCAAGGCTCTTGGCCAGGTGCACGCTTGACAGGACAAGCCACTTGCTTGCAAGCAGGAGCGCGACGATGCAGCCGACGAACACGACCATATCTTTCCAGATGTCCTTGAATCGGACCTGTTTCTTGATATGCCCAAACGTCCCCTCCTTGTGAAACAGGCGCGCTGCATAGACAAGAAACGCGCCAAGAAGAAGGGCGCCATCAAAACGGCTGAGCATGCCATCCAGTCCAAGAAGGATTGGAAGCGACGCCATGATGCACACGGTCGGCAGGCTTTTGTGCAGAATTTCACCTCTGATGGCAAGTTTTCTCGCGACGATTGCGGAAAGCCCCAAGAGGAGCGTGATGTCCATGATGTTCGCGCCAAGCACGTTTCCGAGGATGAGCCCTCCTTCGCCGGAGAGGGAAGCGACAAATGCCGTGGACAGGTCGGGGATGCTTGTTCCGATGCTCACGATAAGAAAGCCGACGAGATATTTGGATATGCCCGTGTGGTGCGCATAGTCCGTTATCGCCTGGATCGCAAATCCTGCCGACTTCATGATCACAAAGATGCTGATGACCGCGACCAAAAGGTGCGTCGCGCCAGGATGGGGAATGAGCTCCCATTCCAGAAGGTCGCTAAGCAGGATGATGGAGATAAGGGCGCCAAAGACGATCCAGCTTACGGCATCACGAAACTCCATGCGCTGTAAAAAGGAAAATAAGTATAAGAACGTTTGGATTTGTGCGAGAAATAAAAAATAAAGAAGGAAAAATCTTATGCCCTAGCCAAAGATCTTTTCAAGCCAGCTGAGGATACGCTCAAGCAGGCCCATCTGTTTTTCCAGCTGTGCCTGCAAGTCGACGCACGCGCCGGACTGGCAGGTGTTGCTTTGGCACTCGTAATTGTTCTGGCAGGCTGCGCCAAGCTCCTTTTGCGGCGCAAGGTCGCCATCGATGTCGCAGAAGGAAGGAGTTTCGTCCTCGATGAGCCGAAGTCCGATACCAAGGCATGCGTCATCTTTTTTGCATCCCTCGCAGACGTCCTCCTGGCGTTTGATATTGTACTTGACTGAGCCATCCTTGTACTCGGCTTTGTACTCGCCGTTGGCGTCCTTGTATTCTGCCTTGTACTCTGGCTGCTGCTTCTGGTTCTCTTGGTTCTCTTCTTTGGCGCACTCGATCACGAAGACCGCATACCGTCGATTTTCCTTCTCGCCAAGGCCCTTGAGTGCAATCACACCGTGAGGGAATTCTTCAGTGTGGCCTTCCTTGAGCTCGATGAGCTTCTCACCGATGCGGAAGACGCCATGTTCCTCTCCTGCCTTAAGAAACTCGACCTTGATGCTTTGCGCGTCAAGCCAGAACTCCTGCCCTTCGTTCTCGAAGAGCGCACCGGCTATGCGGCATGATTGCTTGTTTTGGTCGCTCCAGGATGCTTCATCGTCATCGGGGTTATTATGGTTGTCTTCATCCTCCTTGCGGCAGGCATCATCGTCGACCTTGAATATGCCCTCATTGTTGTCCTCGCGAAGCTCATGGATATCATCGCGCGTATCCACGACAACTCGAACTTTGTTATCTTTTCCGGGCTTGAAGCCGTACTGGAGCAATGACTGATACGGGATCAGCTCGTAGAATTCCCTGCCGGGATTAATCTCTTCAAGCTCGTCGGGCACATCGACACGGTTATTATAGATGCCGGCATACCCGCTTGAGTAAAGATCGTTGATGACAAGGGACGCCATAAATCCCTCCTCATCGAGAGGTATCGCTTCACCTCCTATATTCTTATAGAAGATGCGCATCCCATCGCAGACGCCGTCAGCGTCGAAGTCGCCGATCTTTGCATGCGTGACGACGAGATCCGGAACCTCTGTATAAAGCCGCCCTTCGCTGCGATCATCCTCATCCGCAAGCCCTGCTGGAATCGATGCGGCAACCAAGAAGAAAACAATCATCATTATTGTGATATTCTCAAACCACTCCTTCATCATGTTTTCGACCTCGTGTTTTTCTTCGTTTTTTCTCTTGAGTAAGGTGGCTTTCTCTATCACCCATTTACCTCTTTGGGGTTGGACGATGAAAGCCACCGTCGGTTGTATAAGCGGGCAAATACTTAATAGTTAGGTGGGACGATGAGGTGGTCGGACAAAAAAGGACGCCTATTTTCTTCCCATTTGTCTCAAGAAGTGATATTTTCTGCCCAATGAGGGAAGGTGATTCTACGGGGTCTGGCTTCTTACTCCTGTCCAAGGAACCAATCTGTCAATCGGACACGTACGCTCTTGCCATGCTTTGCGGTCGTGATGATGTTCTTGTTCCCAAGGCGCACAAGCAGGCGGCTCATTGTCGTGCGGGCAATGCCAAGATCATGGCGCAACACGGCCTGCGCAGATGCATTCTTATGGGAGAGCAGGTATTCAACGATGCGCCTCTCGTCTTTGGCAAGCGTTTCCAGGATATTTTTAGAGCGGCTTGTTGTGCGTGATTCTGCGGTGATTCGCCTGTACTTATCGTTCTTTTGCTCTTCCGTTTCCTGCGCTATCTCCTGCTCTTTTTTGATGCGCTCGCTTCTGTGCCAGGGCATCTTCCCTTTTTTGAAAACCGTGCTATTGATGATGCGCAGAACCACAAGGAAGAGAGTAAGCCCCCCAAGCACGATCAAAAAAATTGTGGACGCGTCCACACCCTTCTTTGGCGGGGCGAGGCGGATGGTCGCGTCGGCAAGGTCTCCTTTTTTTATCTCGATGTCCACATATCCCGCTCTCTCTTTATGGCTTGCAAGGATGCGGCACGATCCGACCGGCGCTGCTTTGATGAAGAAAGCGCCGAACGCGTTTGTCTGCTCTGGCACGTCAAGCACCGGCGGCGTCGTGCAGGAGAGGGAGACGTTCGCAAGGGAAAGCACATTGTCAAACTCGTCGACCGCAAAACCTCTTATCGAGCCGACCGTGAAGAGCAGGATGTCGGATTCGACAAAATCCTTCTGAACGATCCTAAACGAACCCGCATAATCATTCCCCCTCGTCTCCGGATCATCAAGAATGACCTGCATGCGATGCTCGCCGCGATCAAGATCCATCACGAGCACGCCGTCGCTTGGCACGTAATCAATGATATCAATGCCATCGACCGTCACATACGCGATGCTATTCATGAGCGTCATGTCCTTGTCCTTGAACGTGAGCGCAACGTCCCCGGCGTATGCAAGGGGGACGAGTATGCTACAGAATAAAAAAAAGATGAGCCATCTCATGCGCGACCACATGCGCCATGTTTTCCGAGCGCCGGAGCAGGGTTATAATGCGGATCGTCATTTGCCGATCGCAGGTCCTTGAGGTTCTCAAGGAAGTGCTCCATGCAGTCAAGTGCGCAGAACGTGGCTTTCTTCCTAAAATCATCCGGGCCGAAGATGAGCGTGAAGTTGCTTAAGCTCTGCCCGTCGATCTTCGCGTTGCAGATCGTGCAGGATGATTCGTGCTTCTTGTTCTCCTCCCGGATCTGGTCCTCGACAAGGCTAGCAAGGTATACACCCCCCATCGTCAGATCGTTTCTGATCTTCTGGAGCTCGTCATAATCCAGATACTCGACGAGCTCGTGGAACTTTTTCTTTATCATTCCCTCACCTCTCTTTTGTCATCGTTTCCTGTTTGCGGTACGCTTTTTCTGCATCTTGCCGGTGATTGTCAGCCATAAAAAATAAAAAATGCAGCCCGCGTTGGCGCGCCAGGCTGCACGTCATATGTTTGGCGATTTCCTGTGTTCAGCATGCGATCTCCTCTCCAAGCGCTGGTATGATTGTGCGGCATCCCTGCCGCTTTGCCCACGACGCGAATGACTCCATGCTTTCTTTCTCTCCATGGATGAGCACAAGCGTCTCAGGCTTGAGCTTTTTGATCATCTTCCTGAGCTCTGAAAGGCCTGAATGGGCCGAAAAGTCGAACTGCTTGTACTCGCAGCGAACGAGCGTGCGCACGCCGTCGATGAAGACGCATCCCTCATCAAGCAGCAGGCGTCCGTTGGTGTTCTCGCCCTGGTAGCCGGTGAGCAGGATCGCGTTTTTTTCGTCCTGCGCGCACAGCTTGATGTATTCCATGATCGGCCCCCCCGTGAGCATCCCCGATGTCGTGATGAAGATGCCGCCACGCGCGACTGCTTGACACCGCTCCTTGAGCCCTTTCACTGTCTTTGTCTTCCCGAACGCGCGCTGCAGCGCCTTTTGGTCGCGTAGCGTCGACGGGTTGTCAAGCACGATCTTTGTCGCCTTGACCGCCATGCCATCAAGATAGATGGGAGCGTTCCATGTTTCCTTGGCGAGCAGCAGCAGGAGCTCCTGTGCCCGGCCCACGGCAAACGAG
>CAZRZZ010000076.1:0-6209 GCA_964604755.1 uncultured Methanosarcinales archaeon
GCTTATCGGCCCCATCTTCTTCATCGCCTGCATCTGATCATACAGATCGATAAGCGTGAATTCGCCTTTGAGGACACGCCTGGTGATGTCCTCGGCCTCTTTTTCGCTGATCGCGTGCCGTGCCTTCTCCAAAAGTGCCTCGATGTCACCCATGCCAAGCATGCGGCCGACGAAATTCTTTGGCTTGAACTTCTCCAGATCGTCGATCTTCTCGCCAACGCCGATGAATGCGACCTTTGCTCCGGTGACGGAGCAGGCGATAAGCGCGCCGCCTCCTTTTGCGGTCCCATCAAGCTTCGTGATGATAACACCATTCACGTTGCAGGTATCATGGAATGCCTGCGCCTGTCGTTGCGCAGCCTGACCGACGTCGGCGGAGAGCACGAGCATTGTATAGTCCGGCTTGACGTGGGCGCTTAAGCGCTGCAATTCTTTGATGAGATCCTCAGAGAGCGCGTCGCGTCCTGCACTGTCAATGATTATGACATCATGCTCAGCAAGCGTATCTTCAAATTCTGCATAGATCGCGACGGGATCCTTCTTCTTTGGATCGCCAAACACAGGAGTATTAATGGACCTGCCAAGCTGTTCAAGCTGGGTGAGCGCGGCAGGCCTCCACGTATCCGTGCCGACGAGAGCGACGCGAAGACCCCGCTTTTGGAAGTATTTGGCGAGCTTGCCTGCCGTCGTTGTCTTTCCCGACCCAAAAAGACCGACGAGCATGATCGTCGTCGGCTTCCTGATGATGTCAAGCTTGAATTCCTCTTCCCCAAGGAACTTCGCAAGCTCTTCATAGACGATCTTGACAAGCCAGTCCTTTTTGGGAATCGAGGCTGGCGTCTCTTCGCCAAGCGCACGCTCCCTGATTGTTTTTGTCAAGTCGAAGACGAGTTTGACATTCACGTCCGCGCTTAGAAGGGCCTTCTGAATATCTTTGACGAGCTCATTGACGAGCTTCTCATCCACAAAGAGGGCGCCCGTGACCTTGCTTAGCGTCTCCTTGAGTTTTGCTCCAAGATTCTCGAGGACCATTTTGGGAGTAGAGAAGACCATATTTATAAAGGTTCGGGGTTCATAAACTACCGCCAAAAATAGAAAGATATATCATGCGGAAGGCTTCCTAAGCTTTGTGCCATTCGTCGATTCGAATCAGATATACCGTCTTGAGCACATTGTCGTCGATGGGAGCTTTTACAACCTCCATGTCAGCGTCCAGCATGGCGTCGTTCATTCCGCAGTCATAGGCTTAAGCCCAACGGGGATCTATCTTCCCATCGCGAAGTGGGCGGCAGGCGTCAAAGCAGCCGATGCGGTGCTTGGCGACACGTCGGATATCAGCAGCCATCATGCGTATCCCTACTGTGCGTTGTTTATCAGGCAAGAAAACGAGTCCGTGCAGATCAGAGCAAGGGAGCATTACCTAATCGACCTTGAAGGTCCGGAGAATTGATGCCTTTCTGCCCTAAAGGCTGGAGACCTGCCTAATCTTAAACTTTATAAGTAGGATACAACTGCAAGTAACATATGACAAAGGGATTAGAAACTGCAAAGCAAAGTTTGGAAGAAATATCTTCTAAAGCTAAAGAAATAAAGGATTCTTTACTTCCAGTTGAAAGAAGAATCAGAGAAACATCCGTAACACTTCCTAAAACTACTATTCTTGGCAAATTATATGAAGAACTGCTTGCCATTCAAAGAATTGCCATGCTCAAAAGTTCGAAGTCTGATGACTCAATTGTCACAAGAATGCAGTGCAGGGCACTGTTTCCATTTACTGTTGCGTTATATATGCCTATTAAACAAACTGATTTTCCATACGATTACAATGAATTTTTTAGGGTGTCTCTTGGATCGTTTTCATATTCAACATCATCCGAAGATCGTGGCCCTTTAGACTTGCTCATACAAGCACAGAATCCAACACGGAGAGAAGAAAGTAAATTTCCGAATGAATTTCAATTAGATAGTCGCTTGTCGGAAAAAAGAATTAGTGAGCAAACATTAAGAGATTTGCAATATTTTCATACTTTGGAAGTTAACAAATTCTTTGAAGATTATGTTGGATTATTAAAATTGATAAGAGAGAAACTATGCGATTTTGCAGAATTTGATTTTAAGAAATTAGAAGAACGAACAATTCCTGTAACATTGCCTAACATCTCTATAAAAATCTTTTCTCCTGGGACAGTTTATCAAGAAGAAGAGAGAAGAATTATTGATGAGATGATGAAATCTGATGATTGGTCCGGTAGTCTTGAAGCAATCCAAAGCTTGATAAGCGATGTTAGAGATCGTCGGGGAGGACATCTCAGGAGATACAGAGTTCTTTCAACCGATGACCACTTCACTCCGGTGCGATTAGCTTCTGCGCCAGAACGAGATGATATTGTTGGGATTGATGATAATTTAAGACGATTAGAAGCGTTAGTAAGAGGTTATGCAAAAGGAAGAAGCACTCCAAACATTGTTCTTCTTGGTCCGGGCGGTGTTGGAAAGACGATCTCGTTGCGATATGTGATGGAAGCTACTGAGGATGTAAAGGGCCTGAGATATTTTTTGATGGGCTCACTAAAAGATATGAGACGACTAGCAGAACTAAGTGATGGATATAAACCTGTAGGGATCATTGATGACATGAGAGGAGAGGTAGATCCAAGAATCTATGCTCTCTTAAAACAAGAGCTGGAAGGGCTAGGGGACACATTATTTGATAGAGCTCTGATCATCATTAGCGCTAATCCTGAAATTTGGAATCGATTAGATGACCCTGTTAAGCAACGGCTTGGTGGAGTGGAATTAATCTACCAGCCGAATCCTGAATCGTACGAACAGTTAGTCAGGCAATTCTGCGGCAGATTTGATGTTAAATATAAACCAGAGATAGTCAAAGAAGTCAAAGGGATGGTTCCGCGTCAAGTCAGAGATTACGTTAGAGCATTAGGTTCAGAACAATCTGGTTTAGAAAGTAAAGCATAAGAAAGAGAACTCCTCATTTATTTAAGAATGAGATTTTGCGCATCCGGGTCAGACGCCATGGCGCGCATTGTACGCATTCCAGAAGCGCTCGGCCGCTGGTGTCATCTCCGGACTCTCCCTGTCGTCGATTTGTCGAAGGCATTCTGCTGCATCCTTTAGGTCAACAAATGTTGTCTTTATCGCGTTGCGGATCTTGCTGGCATAATCGATCGCGCATGGGGTGGAATAGACAAGGTACGAGGCGATACCTTCCATCAGCCGGGTTTCCTGCGCATTCTTTCCGAGCAATCGGATCGCATCCCTCTTCTTCAGGTCAAATGCCGCCATCAGGACTCCAAGGTCATTCATGCGGGGACCTTTCTTCATCCTGGCCTTTGCACGGGCAAGCGCGTCGGCAGCATGCCCACGTACACCCGGTACATCAAGTGCATACGCATGGCGCAGCGCATAGCATAGCGGCTTTGCGATCTCATCCCTGACTGGTCCTCCGAACCGCTCTTCTTCGGTGTCCAAGTCCAGTGTATACGGATGGCCTGAATGAAAGCACGTGGCAAGCGCAAAGACTTCCTGGCTTGCATCCACAATGATGTGGCTTCCAATCCATTCCTGAAAATCAGAATGCTCCCTGCAAAGGGGAATACCATAAATAGCGTCTTCGAGCTTTTGATGGATAGTTATCGCATGTTGCACATCATCCATAGAACGTGGAACAGCGCAGTCATTCATATACTTATTGAAAATGAGTGGTGGTTTTATCGTACGACAAGGACCTCGACGGGCAGATTCATCTTCACGAAGAGCCGCGGCGCATGGAAGCCGCTCTCCAGGACATCGGCTGGATCGATTCCCTCGACCGGGTCATGCCAGCTTCTCTCTACATCAAAGACACGGTACGTGTTGTGCCGAAGGATCTGCACAAAGATGTCCTCGATGCCCTGATACCGCACACAGCCGTGGCTGAGATACCGGTTGCGGCGTCGAAAGATGCGGGGATCATTCGTGCTATGCACGCCCTGCCCGTCCCGCAGCGGCAGGAAGAGACGGCCAAGAGGGTTGTGCGGGCCCGGATCGGTATAGAAGCGCCCGTCGTGATAGTAGATAAGATCGCCATCCTCATCGCGTGCAGTCATGTAGAAGCGGCGGTTCTCGGCGACGATCGATTTTGGTATGTTCCAGCGCGGGTTGATCAGCAGATGACGGCGGATGAACCTGCCCTCGTGCGTCGGCATCGCACGGGTTCCGCTGATGACACGGTATGTTTCATCGATGTCGTGGTGCTCGCCACGGACCCATCGACCAGCATCATCACGTACTATATCATGATACGATACGGTTGCCGTATTTGTCGAAAGGTCGATTCGGATGGCATAGCGCCGAAATTCGCGCTGCACGGTGTCAGCATATGCTACGGGTTCCGTCTCGTCGATGATTTCTTCAAGCGGCGCCGCAGAGCGAGGGGAGGGTTGCTGCGGCGTTTGCCAGGATGCTTCCTCTTCTGGTCCAAAAACGACCGGATAGAGGCCGGCTTCGCCAGGAAAAAGGGCAGAATCAGGATCGTCCGGCAACACATATTGACTCGCATCATCATGAGTGGTCTTTGATACAGACCTGCCTTGACCCTCAGAACAGGTTTTATACATGAATAATCCGCCGATAAGAGATAGAGGTAAAACGACGGCGCGAAGCCCAAGCAAGAGAATATCCTTTCCTTTCATAAAGCTGTACAAACCCAAATGCGTATATAAGCCTTTCAGATAGGTATTTAAACCGCGGGATGCGTCGCTTGCACATGAACTTTCAGGATTTGCTCAAGGTCGAGACGCCAAAAACATATATCGACATAGCGTTTGCGCGCGCAAAAAAGAGCGCCGATGATGTCCGAGCCCAGACAAAGGGTTCGCGTCTGATAAAATCCCGCCGTGTCGAGGCAGAGAAAATCACGAGCATCAATTCGGCGCTCTCAAAACCCTTGCAGAAGATCCTTGAATCCTTCCCCTCGCTTCATCGCCTGGACACGTTCTATCTTGAACTCATCAAGCTGACGCTCGATTATCGCGAACTTAAGCGCGCGCTTGGCGCGGTGAACTGGTGCAAGAAGGCGGTCAACAAGATCTCCGACCAGTACCTAAGCAAGATCCGGCGCGCAACCGAGTTTGAGACGATCAATGCGATGCGCCGCGAATACTATGGCCGTGTCTCATCAATCATCAAGCAGATCAAGGAGAACCTTGAATACCTGGAAAAAGCGCGCAAGGTGATGAAGGGGTATCCTGCGATCAAGACAGGCATGTTCACCGTCTGCATCTGCGGCTTTCCCAATGTCGGAAAGTCCACGCTGCTTGCAAAGATCAGCACTGCAACGCCCGAGATAAAGGAATACGCGTTCACGACAAAAGAGCTCAATACCGGCTATGTTAAGGAAGGCTACATCAAAGTCCAGCTCATCGACACGCCAGGAACGCTCAACCGCTTCGAGAAGATGAACACCATCGAAAAGATGGCGTACCTTGCGGTCCTGCATTGCGCAGATGCGATCATCTATGTGTATGACCTCACTGAACCATACCCATTAACGGATCAGCAAAAGCTTTACAATCGCTATGGGGTATACAAACGGCCAATGCTTGTCTATCTTTCAAAGACAGATGTGCTTGATCGAGCCATCATCGAACGATTCCACAAGCACGGCATGGCAACAAGCCCGTCCGAGGTCAGGAAACTTGTGATCGAGCTTGGCAGAAAACATATGAAGAGGGAGCGCGGCGTCGTGCATGAGAAATAACGATGGAGATCGACTATGCCGACGAGAAAATACCCGACGTTGATCTCGAGGAATTCAAAGAAGATCATTGGCTAAAGTCTTCTCATCTTTCTTTGATCATTTAATGTGTAACCCGGAAGTCTTAAATACTCTGCTCCCGTGATTCTCTAAAAAGAGGTGACTTATGGATAAGAAACTGGTGGAGAAGGTTGCTCTGGTTCTTGTGCTCGTCGGTGCAGTGAACTGGGGCCTTGTTGGTCTTCTTGGCCTCAATGTTGTTGGCATGGTTGCCGGCGCCGTACCTCTTCTGGAGAAGGGCGTCTATATCCTTGTCGGAGCCGCTGGACTGTCGATGATTTACGGTGAGGTCCGGAACAGGTAAAACAGCTAATCTTTTTTATTTTTTTACTTCGTCTTCAAGAACATCGTCAAACTTCGCTGCGCAGATGAAGTCGTTCATCGAGAGGCCGCT
>CAZRZZ010000077.1:0-718 GCA_964604755.1 uncultured Methanosarcinales archaeon
GGCGCAGCTCACATCATCGCAAATGAGTATGGGATCCAGCCCGCGGAGCAGCCAAAAGGATCGCTTAAGATCAGAGAAATGATGCCGGGCATGCGTGATGTCGAAGTGACGGCACGCGTCCTTGATGTTTATGAGCTCCGCGACTTTGAGCGCAGAAGTGGCGGCATGGGCAAGGTCAAGTCATGCCTTATCGCCGATGAAACCGGTCGGACGCGCGCCGTATTCTGGGGCGAGAAGGCGGACGACATCGCGCACCTCAAGCAGGATGACATGATCAAGATCAGATCAGGTTATGTTAAGGAGAACCAGGGAAGAATCGAAGTGCATGTGGGTGAGCGTGCAGAGGTCATCGTCAATCCGCCGGGGGAGAAGGTCCAGGAAATCGCATCGCGCCAGGGTTTTGCACGAAAAGAGATCGGCCAGGTCGCCGAGAACGACGTCGATATCGAACTTTTTGGGACGATCGTGCAGACATACCCACCAACCTTCTTTGAGGTCTGTCCACAATGCAGCCGGCGCGCGCGGCAAAAAGACGGCCAGTTCGTCTGCGAGATGCATGGTGTGGTGACACCAGCATATTCGTGTGTTATGAATACGATCCTTGATGATGGAAGCGGCAATATCCGCTGTGTATTCTTCAGAAATCAGGCAGAGCACCTCATCGCAAAGCGGTGGGATGAGATCCTTGCGCTCAAACAAAATCCAGGCCAGTTCCGTC
>CAZRZZ010000077.1:728-4768 GCA_964604755.1 uncultured Methanosarcinales archaeon
GGATAAGCAAGAATGCGATGTTCGATCGTCTTGAATTCATCGTGCAGCGCGTGCTCGACCGAAAGCCTGATCCGACGGAGGAGATCAACTTTCTCAAGGAGCATGGAATGAAAATGCAGCAGGAGCAAGCTCCACTAAAGCAGACGCCGGATATCGATGTCGAAACAATCGGGTTTGATGAGAGTGAATTCTAATCCTCGTCATGCGCGAGTCCCTCGTCGGCCCCTGTACGTTCTGATGAAATGGCGCATAAGACCAAAGGGTACCCTCTTTTTGCAGATCAAAATGCTAAGAAGTACCGCTGCAATCGCTCCGATCAGGTTGCAGATCATGTCCCAGATCGCGTCATTCCACTCCCCTTCATCACCGACGCCAAAATGCAGGACCCCATCGCCGGTCGCAAGATGTGCATAACCAAAGTATTCTGTTATCTCCATGAGCGTGCCTATGCCTGCTGCTGTGAATACGGCAAGAAAGGCAAGCTTCCATGGATTAAGGCAGCCGACCCCCTCGCAGGAGCGCAGGTACTGGAAAACAATGAGCGCGATCGCAAAGCCGGCGGCAACATGCATAATCATATCAAACGGGATGCCGGCATACGTGTTTCCGTAGAGTTTGAGCGCATGCAAGACGACCGCCACGACTGTGGGGATGAGTGTAAGAACGGTTTGGCTAAGCGAGCGATACCAGAGAAGGATGGCAATGAAGACCGCGGCGGACATAAAACGGTCAAAGACAATGTCCGGCGTAGCGAAGATGTCGCGGATACCGATGAATGCGAATGCGAATGCGCCAAGGATGCAGAAGGTCCGTATCCCATCGTGCAGACGGCTCATGGACGGCCGTGCTTGGCATAAATATTTAAAGATAGTGGTCTTTATTTTCAACAGGAGGGACGAGGTGATGCCTTATGATGTTCCAAACCCACCTTGCCTTCAGTTTCCTGATTGGGCTTCTATTCATCAAATATTTTGTACCCTACAACCAGGTACTCTTCATGGTGCTGTGTCTTTTTGGAAGTTTACTCCCGGATATCGACCACCCTCAATCGAAGATCGGCCGACGCGTGAAAGTCATCGGCATGCTCTTCGAGCATCGCGGTTTCTTCCACAGCGGTTTTGCCGTTGCCGGATTGATTGCCGCTTTCCTCTTCTTATCCAAACCCAACATATATGCGCTTGGGCTCATCATCGGCTATGCATCGCACATCGTCATCGACATGACGACAAAGGAGGGCATCATGCTCCTGCACCCTGTAAGCAAGTTCCGCATCCGCGGCATCATTCGCACGGGCGCATCGCTTGAGCATCTCTTGTTTGGCGCCTTGCTGCTTGCCGACGCATACATGCTTTTCACCCTTATCTAATGTAGCGACACAAGCAAAAAAATGAACAAAATACGACATAGATGGAATAATCCCATCTTTGTCGTCGATATTCCGGAAGCAACGATACTAGTCACTCGACACACCTTAAATCCAGAGATTTACCGTGCATATTCATTCTTTGGCGCTCTTCCCCCACCACTAGACACTGGACATCACTCCGTGAGATATAAAAGTGAACTGGGCAGAATAGGTATTACCCCGAACCGGGCATGGACGCCTACCAGCAACGCGCCACATCACGGCGGCTGCAAAGGAAGCGATCATGAACCATGCACGGCTTGAAACAAAATGCGAAAGCAACGGAGGAAACAACATGGCTACAACAACCAAAAGCATCGAAAACCGACAAGATCTGGAGACACGAAACCTTCCAGAAAGAAAATTCCGTGCGGGCGCGATCTGTGCGACCGTGTGGAAGAACGCCGGCATCAGCAAAGATGGCCAGCAGACTCAATACCGCACAGTCTCGTTTGAGCGCGGGTATAAGGATCGCGATGGTGAGTGGAAGAGCACGTCGAGCCTTCGCGTGAATGATCTTCCACGCGCAGCGCTCGTCCTTCAGAAGGCGTATGAGTATATTGCCCTCAAGGGCTTAGACGAAGAGGTGCAGGCCGCCTGAATTTTTTCTTTTTTGTCGCGGGAAGCACGGACCATAAAAAATAGAACATGCAGAGAGGTGGTCGAAATCGCAGGCCTGCATTACAATATCAAAGAGCCCCTCCATGGAGAAGCCATACCGGAGGATGAAAAAAACTATATAAAGAGGGATACCATGGCAAAAAAACAAGAAATCCAAGAAATGATTCCTGAGGATGTAATTATGGAACAAGATGCAAGAGAGTTCGCGCAACAGGAGGACGATGAGGACATGATTGAAATCAAAGTCCCGGCGAGCACCATCCGTGCGCCAGCGCTGCAGGATCTTCCCGGTGTTGGTGCTGCAACCGCGGAGAAACTTGTGGAGTCAGGTTTTGGCGATATAATGGCAATCGCAGTCGCAACGCCTGGTGAACTTGTCGATGCGACGGGCATGAGCGAGGCAACTGCGCGCAAAATTATCAATGCCGCGCGCAACGACCTTGATATGGGGTTCGAATCAGGGGATGAACTGCTCAAGAAACGCGAGCGTGTCATCAAAATCCCGACTGGCAGTCCGTCATTTGATGCCCTTATGGCTGGTGGATTCGAGACGGGAGCTATCACGGAGTGCTTTGGCGAGTTCGGATCGGGAAAGACGCAGATAGGACACATCCTTGCCGTGAATGCCCAAAAAATGGATCCGGCGTTCCATGTTGTCTACATCGACACAGAGAATACCTTCCGCCCCGAGCGTATCAAGGACCTTGACGAGGGAGCGGGGCTTGATCCACAGCAGGTTCTTGGCAATATCCACGTCGCCCGCGCATACAATTCGGACCACCAGATGCTGCTTGCAGAAAAAGTTGAGGACCTTGCAACAAAACAGAACCTCAATGTGAAGCTTGTCATCATCGACTCGCTTACTGCGCATTTCCGTGCCGAATTTGTCGGTCGTGGAACACTTGCCGAAAGACAGCAGAAGCTCAACAAGCACATGCACGTGCTGCTCAAGCTTGCCGACATGCTCAATCTATGCGTGTATGTGACAAACCAGGTTATGGCAAAGCCGGACCTGTTCTTTGGCGATCCCACTCAGGCGATTGGAGGGCACATCGTCGCGCACGCATCGACGTTCCGCATCTATCTGCGTAAGGGAAAGAAAGGATCACGTGTTGCGAAGCTTGTCGACAGCCCCCACCTTCCGGATGGCGAGGCAAACTTCTTTGTCGAAGCAGGATGCCTTCGCGATCCGAAATGATGGTTTTATTTCCGTTTTTCCTTATCGCAAAACGGTACCTTTAAAAATCCGCTTGTTCTCTCCCGCGGCACGGCGTCTCGCCGTGAAGAAACGATAGGAAGACCAATAAGGTGAATATATGTACTACGAAGATAGAAGATACGAAGATAGGAATGGGGATAGAGGATTTCAGCAAGGCACCGCGCCAGTACAGGTCGGCGATGAGCTTGATGTGACAATCGAAGCCGTCGGTGAGAAAGGGGATGGGATCGCAAAGAAAAAGGGATTTGTGCTCTTTGTTCCGAACACAAAGCAGGGCGAGCGCATCCGTATCCGTGTGACAAAGGTCCTGCGAAAGGTCGGCTTTGCGGAGAAGATCGGCGATGCCTCATCCCCAAAAGAGCGCTCTAGCCGGCAAGCGGAGGAGAGCGAACCTGCGCAAGAGGAGCAGGAACCATCCCCAGAGGACACCGAAGACTTTGGAGAGGAAGAATCCACTAATGAGGGATCAGAGGATTTCTCGATGCCAGAGGATGATGAGGATAGGTAAGATCTTCGAAGACGTCAATTTTTTATATTCTTCTTTCTCCTCGCTTTCCATGAGGTGCTTCATCTCCGCTGTTCTTCCGCATCGGGTAAAAGAAGAAATTGTCAGTCTCCAGAAAGACCTCCTCAATGACAATGTTATCTGCACGCGTGTCAAGACGGACGCGATGCACCTGACACTTGCCTTCCTGGGAGATGTTGGGGAAGAACAAATCGACGCGATCAGAAATGCGCTTTGCTCTGTCCGCTTTACGCCAATCGACACCGCTTTGCACGGGATTGGGACTTTCG
>CAZRZZ010000077.1:4778-6108 GCA_964604755.1 uncultured Methanosarcinales archaeon
AGAACAGGTCCGTATCATCTGGGCTGGTCTTGCCAATGAGCAGAAGATCGCAAGCCTCGCCAAAAAAATTTATGCCACAATACGTCCGCTTGGGTTCGAGCCGGACTGTGCGTTCGCTGCCCACGTGACCATCTGCCGCGTCAGGCAGGTCAAAGACAAGATCATACTGCAAAAGAAGATAGCATCGATGCACGTCTCCGGGGAACCATTTACAATCTCCTCCTTTACGCTCTTTTCAAGCACGCTCACCCCAAAAGGTCCTGTTTATAGGATTATCACCGAATTCAAGGCAGAATAAAAGCGAGCAGCTCAAAAACCAGAAAATTTATAAAGAAGAGCCTGTCCGCTTATTGTACTAGCCGACGACGCATGGCATGGCGCCCGCAGAAAGCGGACGGGCCAGCGTATGCAAAGCCAAAAGAGGAGGCTTTGCAGCTGCTGAGGCGATAAAAATTGCAGTAAGAGACGTTCTCTTGCACTTTGGAGGATTACGATGACAACAGAGGACATGCTTGTCCCGATAGAGACGTATTTGAAGAGCGGCATCCATATCGGCACGAAGTTCAAGACAAGATACATGGATGCGTTCATCTACAAATCCCGGCCGGATGGTCTTTTCGTTCTCAACCTGCAAAAGATCGATGAGCGGCTCCGGGTCGCGTCTGACTTCCTCTCCCGCTTCGCGCCAGAGGAGATTCTTGTCGTCAGCCGGCGCGAAAACGGATGGAAGCCGGTGCGTATGTTCGCAAAGCTCACCGGCATCCAGGCATTTGCAGGAAGGTACCCCCCCGGCATCCTCACGAATATGAGGCTCAAAAGCTTCATTCAGCCAAAACTCATGGTGGTGACAGATGCATGGCCGGACCGAAACGCAGTCAATGATGCGATGGCAGCTGGGATCACCGTGCTTGCCTTATGCGACACGAACAATCAGGCGAATGGGATCGACCTTGTTGTACCATGCAACAACAAAGGAAAGAAATCTCTTGGACTCATCTTCTGGATCTTTGCGAATACGTATCTTAAGAACCGAGGCATAACTAAAGAAAATATCAAGGAGACCATCGATGATTTTGCCGCGGAATAGATGACGACGGCCTTCCTGCCATCCCCCATCATTTTTTATCTTTTCACCTTTCGCCCCGGCACTCACCGCGCTCATCCGCTTTTGGTTATTCGCGCGTGGAGAACACATCTGCTGCCCGCTGGAAATATGATCTCTCGCCCGGTTTGTCCACATCGCGTCGTTTCTCGTCTACAGGATCACTCTGGTGGACGGCCTTGGCACTCAGCGGCAACAGCCCTTCATTTGTGATGCGAAAATGCATGC
>CAZRZZ010000078.1:0-6073 GCA_964604755.1 uncultured Methanosarcinales archaeon
ATTGAGATGCACGACGAGGGAGTCACTGTCGGCCTCGGGACGGACAGCGTCGTCTCCAACAACAATCTTGACTTGTTTGAGGAGCTTAAGACTGTCGGGCTTTTGCACAAGCTTCACCGTTGGGACCCAACGGCAATGCCGTCCCAGCACATCCTCGACATGGCGACGATCGACGGCGCACGATGCCTTGGCCTTGAGCATGTCGGGTCAATCACAAAAGGCAAGCGAGCGGACATCATCACCGTCGATCTGTGCCAGCATATGCTGCCCGTACGCAATGTCGTCTCAAACCTCGTTTACTCTGCGAACGGCTGCGATGTCAATGACACGATCATCGACGGCCGCATCGTGATGCGCAATAAAAAGGTTCTTGTATGATCGCTCTCTTTTCATCGCATGCTTGATTAATGGTTTGACTGCATCCACAAAATCTTTTTATAATTCCGGGTACACCTCATTTTCGTTCTGCTGGGGAGGCGGGGGGATAGAATTTCTGCTCTGGCGCCGGCTCTGCCCATTACGCGGATTCCTTGTTGGAAGGTGGTGTTTTGGCAGGGCCGCTCCAAAGCAAGATTTAAATATCCACGGGGACTTAACGGGCGTATGGCAACGTCACGGGACAAGACCGATCGCAGCGATTATGTGCACCAGCAATTGAGGAGATCCTCCGCAGTGCATGTGCCGATGCATAAACGGCGCGAGCATTCTGTCGCAGCGTCCGGTCTTCACGGCAGCCGCGTGCGCTCCCCTGAACAGAAGAGTGTGTTCTTGCGATTGTACTTCCTGCTCGCAATGCTCTATGGGCTTCTTGGTTTTCTGCACAGCCTTCTGATCCGAAACGATCCGCAGTTAAGCAGGTATGCAGTCTTCACTGAAACTGTCGGCATGCTCTCGTTCGTCTTTGTCCTCTTTTCTGTTGCGGCGCTGGTCTTCTTTTGGCAGTATAGATTCGCTCCGCTCGTGTTCGTCCTGCCTTGGTACTATGTTATCTTCCAGACGCTTCTCATCATTATCAACTACCTTCCGCTGCTTCGCAACCTTGTCGGGCTTTCCTTCCAGGCAGGGCTTGCTCATACGATATTCACCGTCATCGGCATCGCGACAAGCCTTTTTGAGTTCTTCTTCGCATTCTACGTGATAGAAAGACTACGGCTGTTTGGATGATTTGAACAAGGTATCACCGGTCTTTGTGCCGGTCTTGGGCAGAAGCTGGATTTCGAATATCTTGAGATAACCAATGCAGTTGCTCTCCATGACCATGTCCGACTTTACGATGGCAAGTCTCTTCCTGAATATCGGTCCATCGAGGACGAAGCTCTCAAATTCACCCCCCTCACCAGCGATATGCAGGTCGATTCTCCTGTGCAGCCGTTCAAGGTCGCTATAGCATCTCTGGTCGATGATCCGTCCAAGCCATCGCTTGTCAAGGCCTTCTGCAGCGATCGACTGGATGATGATCTCAAATCCGCATTCGATCATCTCCTGCAGGAGCAGGCCCTGGCGCTTGTGCCACAGCGGCGCGAATGTTTTAAGGCCGATCTCCTCGCAGATACGGTTGACTCTCTCCTGCTGGTAGTCGCTTGCGATCGCGCCGACCATGAGTCCTGTTATGTTGTATTCCGTTTTTGCTTTGCAGAGTGCCGCTTTGAGGTCCTCAAGCTCTTTTTCCTTCTCTCCTCTCGTTTTGTGGAGGATCTGGGGGATGCCGATTGCCTTTGACTGCATCCTTGTCAGCTCGACGTTTGGTGTGTGGAACATGTAACTCTCCGGATTATCCGAGACGAGCGTCACAAGGCAGCGGACGTCCCATGCCTGCTGGATTGCCCAGTAGACCGCAAAGACTGAATCTTTTCCTCCCGAGAAGAGCGCGCCGACATTCATTGGAGTCAGGAAGAACAGGGGATTAATAGCTTTTCCTGCGTCATATCCTTATTTATTTCTATGTCCATTTATCTCTATATCTATTCCTATCCGATATAGCTCACTTCGGGTCCTTTCTTCCTGCTCTTCTGCAATTCCTGCAGCTGCTCGGCGCGCTTGATGAAGTCCTCTTCGATCTGCTTGATCTCCTTTTGCAGGCTGCGCATGTTCAGCTTGAGCTTGAGCTTTGTATCAAGGACCCTGAGCACCTTTTCGCTCGACTTGACGCCGATATAAAACGGGTGCGCAAGCGTCTCGGCAAGAAAGCTCACTGACATCATGTCATACTCGCTTGCAAGCCCAAGCAGGAGCCCGGCGGCGCCGACGATGGGGCCGACGATGCCATGGATGTTGTCCGAGGCCTTTGTGCCATCGCGCCATGCCTTAATCGTCTTCTTGTCATTGCCCGTAACGTACACCCGTGGGTTCTCCGGGATGTGCGCAAGGCCAATGCCGCCAAGCGTCACGACCGTGCGCCCGCCCATCTTCTTAAACAGGTCGAGGATGGCATAGCAGAAGTCGTACGAATCGACCTCGCTTGTCGGTTGCACGTCCCCGGAAAGAAAGACGAGATCATGCTTTGCATCATGAAAGCGCTTGATGAAGATCTCGATCGCGGGAAGCTCGACAAGATTGTCCTCGGTGATGAATACCGTGTTTGGCAGCGTGGGGCTGAAGATCTCGCCAAACTTCTTTGCGCCAAGCTCATCGATGAGAAAGTCGACGGCGACCTTCCCAACATTGCCGATGCCGGGAAGCCCTGCGATGAGGATAGGGTCATTGAGTATTGGGATGCTCTTCTTGTCCGTGCGGATAGTCCATACCATAATTTTTAAAGAGGTTCTGCACCGCTTTATAAAATTTTGGGGTGGGCAGGTCAAAATGGCGGCAATCATGTCCTTGGCTCTGTCCTGAACGTGCGGAGTAGCACCTTGGGATTCAGGACAGAGCCATCGCCCTCGAAACTTTTATAAACGCTCCTTCCTTAAAGCGATAGGCATAAAAGAGGGATATCTTGTGGTGAACTTCGCGCATCCGTGGGCATTCTGGTCGCTTGGTGCCATCGCTGTCGTGGTGATTATCTGGCTCATCCGGCCACGGCCAAAAGATATCGCGATACCCTCCCTCATGTTCTTGATGAAGCAGCAAGGCACCGCGCAGCGCGTAACCTTTTTCAGGCAGTTCTCCTCAAATATGCTGTTCTATCTCCAACTGGCAGGAGTCACACTGCTCGCGCTTGCGCTCATGAGCCCGCTTTTCAACGTCGCCTACGACAGCGCCGGCGGCGCGACCGTCATCGTGCTTGATGCAAGCGCATCCATGCAAGCCCAGGATGGCACGACGACACGCTTTGCCAAGGCCGTGAGCGCCGCAAAGCGCGCAATCAAAGGCAAGACGAGCATCATCCTAGCCGAGAGCCGTCCCGTGCTCGTTCTTGAAACGGGGAGCGAGGAGGAGGCAGAGGATATCCTTGCTGTCCTCAAGGCAAAAGACACGCGCTCGAATATCGGCGATGCGATGGTTTACGCCAAGGATATCATCGGGTCACAGGGCCGCATCGTGGTCATCTCCGACTTTGTCCACACGGAAGGTTCCGACCCGCAGGTCGTCAAGGCCGTCATCGAGGCAAAAGGTCCCATCGTCGATTTCGTCAAGATCGGGTCTCCGCATGACAATGTCGGCATCATCGACCTGTTGGTGACCCGTCTTGAGACAAAAGTGTATGTCAGGAACTTTGGCGATGAAGAGATAGCCATCACGCTCGAATATGACAACCAGTTCTCCGCGACGCGCAAACGGGTCTCACGAACGCTTCTTGCGCGATCGATCGAGCCGTTCACGTTCGAATCTGGAGGCGGCGTCACGACGATCCGGATCCTTGATGGCGATGCGCTCGACGCAGACAATGTCGCCTATATATCAAACCCGCAGCGGGAGGTGCTCAAAGTCCTGCTCATCCAAAATAAGGCAAACCCATTTGTCAAGAGCGCGCTTGAGGCGCTTGGAAACGTGCAAGTCGATGTGGCCGAGCCACCCGTCGTCGATCCTGATGCCAAAGAATATGGCCTCTTCGTCCTTGGCGACATCGATGCGGAGAAGCTTCTTCCGGGCACCACAAGCGATATTCGGCGCAGGGTCGAGCAAGGCAAGTCCGTCGTCATCCTGGCGTCGGATGCGCTCTCCGCTATCGACTATGCCGGCCTTCTGCCCGTTGTTCCCGATGGCAAAGGGTTCGACGTCCGCTTTGCAACAGAGATCGTGAACGCAATCACGCAGGACATCGAGTTTGGCGGCGCGGAGGCGCATGTCAGGACGCAGGACCGTGAAGGTGCGACGGTGCTTGTCCGCACCGAGAACGGCACGCCGATCATCGTGTACGACGATGTCGGCGCCGGCAAGAGCGTCTACTATGGCATCCTCGATATGCAAAGCGACTTTCGGAACAGTCCGTCCTATCCGATCTTCTGGAGCCAGCTTGTCAACTTCCTTATCGGGGCTGAGGACATCAACAACTTCAATTTCAAGAGTGGAAAGCTCGTCGCGTTTTCCGGAGAGCAGCGCATCGTCACGCCAAGCGGCACCGTGACGACCTCACGCACAATCCTCGACGAGGCGGGCATCTACAGCTATAATGGTGTGCACTATGCGGTCAACCTGCTTAGCGAGGAGGAAAGCGACATCACGCGTGACATCGACATCGAAGGGGCAAAGCCAAGCTCGACGTATATGCCGCAGCGCGTCGAAAAAAGAAAGGACATGAATATCGAGGTTCCCCTTATCATCGCGATCCTTCTTTTGCTTGCTGCCGAATTCGCATGGACAAAATGGAGCGGTGATCTCTGACATGGTCGACTTCATCGAAGGCATGCGGATCGTATGGAAATATCTCGTCACAAGCATGCCTCTTCGTGATCCATGGGTCCTGCTGCTTGCGGTTCCCCTTCTCATCGGCCTTTTCTGGGCGATGCGCAAGAACTTCATCAGGTTCTCCAAAAAGGAGGACAAGCAGGAGTACCTCGTGCAGAAAAGGGGGATGCGCCGCATCGTGCTTGTGCTGCGCTCGCTTGCTCTTCTCCTCCTTGTCATCGCGCTTGCGACGCCGTTTCATATGGCCGAGCAGGCCGTCGAAGGCGACCTCGAGATCACGATGCTCGTCGACCGCTCCCAATCTATGGAGCTTTTCGACACGACGATCCCGGAGAGGCTCGCTGACCGCATCGAGGCGTACCTGCCGACGACGGCCATAGATATCGCGACCGTGAACAATTCCCCGGTCGGCGATGGCATCCTCAACAACCTCCAGGGAGGGGACAATCTGCTCATCGTTTCCGACGGGAACAACAACCATGGCCGAGAGCTTGGCGATGTCATGCTCCTTGCCGATACGCTTGGCAGCACCATTAATGCTGTCAATCTTAAGCCGATCAAGGACGACACGAGCGTGTTCATCACGGGCTCCCGCACGGTCATCACGGGCGCGGAAGCGGAATTTTCCGTGCACGTCAAGCAGGCCGGCAAGCCAAAGACATACCGCGTGCGCACCAGCGTCGATGGCGCACAGCTTGCTGAAGAGATGGCAACGGGAAGCAGGACATGGACGTTTTCAAAACAGCTAAGCGAGGGCTACCACCGGGTCGTGGCGCAGGTCTTCATCGACGACGAGAATCCGCAGAACAACAGGTACCTCAAGACGATCCACAGCCTGCCAAAACCGACGGTCCTCTTTGTCTCCACAAAGGGATCGCCCATGCTCGCGAAACTTCGCGAGATCTACGACGTGGCTGTGCAGGACCATGTCGGGCAAATCAGCGATAAGACCGCCGTCATCCTTAATGACATCCCCTATGACCAACTAGGCCGCGACGCGACAAATGAGCTTGTCGACTTCGTCACGGACGGCGGGGGCCTTCTTGTCATCGGGGGAGAGGCCGCCTATGAGCGTGGAGGATACCAGGACTCCTATTTTGAGAGCCTGCTTCCGGCGAAGACCGGGCTTGGCAAGCCAGACGAGGACCGCGACGTGAACATCGTGCTTGCAATCGACATCTCCGCAAGCACCGGGGCGGGATTTGCCGGCGTCGGGTCAGAGAGCAAGGTCAGCGTCCAAAAAGCACTTGCGATCCGCCTCCTTCAGGACCTGCGCGATGGGGAC
>CAZRZZ010000079.1:0-5927 GCA_964604755.1 uncultured Methanosarcinales archaeon
CTTTTCTCATGTGCGGGCGCGTCAGTTCGGTCCCCGCCGAGGCTTTCAAACTCGTCAAAGAATATGATTGAAGGAGCGGCCTTTCGTGCGCGATCAAAGAGCTCGGCGATGTTCTTCTCTGTCTCGCCGACGTACTTGCTCTTCAGGTCGGATGCTTTGACATTGAAAAACGATGCGCTTGCCTCGTTTGCCGCAGCCTCTGCGATGAGGGATTTGCCGCAGCCCGGTGGCCCATACATGAGGATGCCTCCGCCGACCTTCTTGCCAAAATACTTGAAGACCTCCGGATGCAGGAGCGGCTCGATGATCTTGAGACGGATCTCCTCTTTGAGCTCGTCAAGCCCGCCGATTGTGTCGAACGTGATCCGGGACGGTGTGGCATCTCCATTGTCTGGCTCCTGGTCGTGAGCATGGTTGTCATGCGTGTGGCCGTGCGGACCGTGATGATGGTCGTGCTCGAATTTAGAATAGTCACTCTCAATATCTTTTGGGATTATGATATCTATGCTGCGATGATCACCTGCGTCCCTGATCTCTTGCGCAGCGCCATAGCACTTTCTGGCAAGCTCGACAAGGCGCTTCTCATTCTTCTTGTCCGTTGTTGTCGTAATGAGAAATATCTCTGCTGCCTCGAGATACTTCTGCCGAGCGCGCGCTGCATCGGAGTATGCAATCTTTTGCGCCTCTTCGATGAGCCGCTTTGCGTCATGGATGCCACACATTGTCTTGTATCACATTTTAGTGTATTTTGGTTCTGCTCACGTTTTAGTTCATCTGCACAAGCGCCGCCTTCTGGCTCTCGATTTGCGCAAGCTCTGCCATGATCGTGCGTGCAAGGCTTTGCTTTTGCATCTCGAATCCTTTTTGGTGGATGTGGGAGGCCTGCATCGAATAATCATGGAGGGCGTTCAGGCCATGGTAGGGGGATGATGCCGTTGGGGCTATTCCGCTTGCCTGCTTGATGACGGGAAGGCTATCGATATGGTTGTGGTCGCTCTTGCTCTCTCGCCCCTGTGATCTTCGCACCGGCCGGACAACGCCGATTGCGGGGCTTTGCACGGAGCCGAAATCGTACTGTTTCTGTGGTGTAAACTGGTACTGTTCCTTCTCGATGGATTGATATCGCACGCTGCCATTCCCGCCGGAAAGCAGGGCATCCGATCCCTGGTATTCCATTCTGCTGCGTGCATTGTACCTCGTCGATATGCCATAATCGATGGATGGCAGGGATACCGGATTGTAGCCGGCCACGCGGGCCATAAGATACCGATGCGGTTCACAGACCATGCCGTCTCCTCCACAGGTTTGCCACTGTCCCGTTTCCATCACACTCATCCATAAATGTCTTGCCTGGTTATAATCTCTTGTCTCGTGAGAAAGAGAATGATGGGACATTTTTGTCATCAGATTGTTCGAGAAATTTTATAAACTATCATCATTCGCTTTGTCCTATGGCAGGAGAAAATCCGGGCAGCAAGAAACTCGATGCGGAAATGGACATCATCGAGCGGGCGGCAAACCACCTCCATGACCGAAGCGAGAATCTTGTGGAAGATGCCGAGCAGTTTCAAAGCGAGCTTGAAGCCGCGGTCGATCATGGGATCCGGCCCGGCTCGCAAGAGGATGTCTTTTTGCGCTCCATTCCCATCTGGGAGCAACAGCGCCGGCCAGGCCAAGAGGAATATGTCCACATGCTCGCTGACCTTATCTCTGATGATCAGGTCGTCTTCTATTGCTGCGGGCAGAACATCACGCCCTGGCGTATCATCTGCGATGTACGCCAGTCCTACCTTGAGGCGACGGAGCGGGGCTATGACAATTTCAAGAGGGAAGTGAAGCAGGGCGTGCCACGGAACACCAGGTTCCCCGGTATGTGCATCACCGGCATTGGCATCGAACACCTTTTCTCGAATCATCAGAACATGCTCCACACAGCGGCTCTGCTCTTTGCATGGTCTGACATCACGCCGATCCATATCGATTACGACCTTGCAGCATTTCGCGCGCTCGATTACGATGCAAGCCCGGCATTTCCCTTTTCCCTCTTCACGTCCTCCATTGCCGAACAACGCTGGCACATGAAGATGATGCTCGAGCGGAACGGCGGATATGCGCGCACATGGACGCCTGACATCGAACAGCATCGCATCGCCTACTGGGAGAATGTGCGCGACTTTCCGATTGGCAATCACCATACTCTTGCGAAGCTTCGCGATGAAGCGCGATTCCAGCTCAAGATGTACCCGGGACTGCTTGAGGACGTCCTTTGTTCGCTTGCGCAGGCATCCGTGCACGCGCCAAAGTGACTTAATGACAGGCAGCGCAACAGAGGCACCAGTGGCACTCTGCTCTGGAGATGTCGTTAAAATCTGAACTTTGTGTCCCGGATTGTTCTTTTACTCTTGCGGAGTCTTTTTGAACACTGCGATCTTCTTTCCCTTCCTATGACAAAAGCGTTTCACATCTTCAACAGGATGCTTGCCGATAAGAAAGGGCATAATGAGCTTGGTTTTGCACCATACATGGTGCTCGCATCGCTTGTCGGATTTGTCGTGATGCGAATACGATTGCTGGTGCAGAAGAAAAAGGCGTGAAGAAGAATATGGGCCCGGCCGGACTCGAACCGACGACCTACACGGTGTAAACGTGTTGTTATAGCCACTAAACCACGGGCCCGCGGGATTGCTGTCGGTGCCGGAGATATAAAAGGTTTACCCAAGTTGGGCAAAAAGGAAGAGCGTTATGAAGGAGATGATTGCAGTGAGATAGACGTATCGTGACTCCTTTATGAGAAAGGGGATGATATTCAGAATGATGATGCCAGCTCCCACGATGTGGTTTAGTTGTACCATAGTCTTGCTCCCTACAAACCCTTCGAGACTGCTTTCACCGCCTCATCGACGTCCGTGATGCGATCGACGGTATAATCAGGCTTCTCTTCCTTGCACGTAGGCTCGAGCGTCGCGTACGGGCCGACCTTGACAAGCACGGTCTTCATGCCAAGCTCTTTTCCATACCGCAGCTCATTGTCGATGCGGTCCCCGATGACAACGCATTGGTCGGGCTTGAGACGAAGATGTTCCGCTATCCACGCAAGGCCGTCTTTTTTTGTTCCGCCATCATTTCGGTAATCATATCTGATGGTGTCAAAGAGTTTCTCAAGCCCAAGCTCGGCGATCTTCCTCTTCTGCAAGGCCATATCCCCTGACGTGAGCAGCACAAGCTTGTACCTTTTGCGGAACGCCTCAAGCAAGGAGTGCACGCCGTCGTAGAGGGTGATGCCGGCGACATCAAAGTCGTGGTATGCGTCGTACCCTGCCTTGGCGAGCTTCTCGTCTTCCTTGCAGAGCTTCCCGATCGCTTTTTCCACGCTCATGAGTTTGAGCGCATCCCTGGTGAGCTGCGCTGAGCATGCCGGATGCTTCATGTCGAGGCCGGCAGCACGCATCGCGGAGCATGCGCTGTCAATCCCGCGCCAGCGCATCTGCTCCGTGCTGTCAAGAAGCGTGTCGTCAAGGTCGAAGATGAGAACTTTGATCGCCATGCAAAGAAGGGGGCGGGGCGTACTTTATAAGAGTATTGCCGGGTTTAGTCTATTATTGTTTACCCCTTACAAATTGAAATATGATTGTGCAGGGTAAACCTTAAATACAACCGGCACTTTCCAAAGTGGTATGGCGTACATTTACAAGAAAACGATCGGAGGCAGGAACTACTATTACCTGCGCGTATCGGAAAGAAAGGGAACAAAGACCTTCACGAAGGACGTGGCCTACTTGGGGAGTTCTATCGACGACGTGCGCCAGAGTCTGAGCAAGCTGCCGGAGAAAGAAGTCAGGGCGGTGCACAAAACGATGACGCGGTTCCTTGCGGCAAACACTTTTCTTGCGCAGGCAAAAAAACAGAAACTCAAGCAAACCCCGTACTTATCTAAAGACCTTTTCGAACAAATAGAGGCTTGCAAGCTGCACTGGCGCAACGTAGTGCAAAAGCAGGATCCTCGCACCCGTGTAGAGCAGCTCAAGAAGTATGCCATCGAGTTTGCATTCAATACAACATCCATTGAAGGCAACACCATCACGCTCAAGGAAGCTGCAAAACTGCTCGCTGAACAAATCACGCCAAAAAACAGGACGCTTCGGGAAATTTATGATGTCCAGAACACGAATCACACTTTTTTCCAGCTATTCGAAAAACCTTTTGAGTTCACGCATGACGCAATCATCCGACTGCACCAGCAACTCATGGACAGAATCGATCCCCGAATAGGTTATCGCACAGGAGACGTTCGTGTTATTCATGCGCGCTTTAAAGCAACGCCCGCGCCGTACGTGAGAACAGATATGGATTTGCTGCTCAAATGGCACGATAGGAACAAAAATGTGATGCACCCATTCGTGCTCGCGTGCATCTTCCATCACAAATTCGAGAAGATTCACCCCTTCTTTGACGGCAATGGCAGAACAGGACGCATGCTGATGAACGCAATACTCCTTCATGCGCGCTATCCACCTGCAATCATTCAGAAGAAACACCGACCAACATATCTTGATATGCTGAGCAAGGCAGACCGCGCAGGACTCGAAGAAACAACACCAGATATCTACCGGTCTCTTGCTGAATTCGTTGCAGGCGACTATATGGATACTTACTGGAATAATTTCTTGTGAAACATAAATGGGGAGGCGCGTGCTCATTCATCTTTATGGTCATGTCTTCGCTGTGGATCCCTCATGAGCATCCTTGAGCTGATAAAGCACGCCTATTCATTTTTTCAATCCATGGGCTTGCTGTAATTCCTTAAGCGTCGGATCTTTTATTGTCGCTTGTGCATCGGATACATGTTGTAGTGCGCTGGCTGGCCTGCTATCCGGCGCTGGTTCGGTTGCCTGGTCTGCGTATACCTTTTTGCGTATGATAGGGCTTGCTTTTGCCTTGTCCTGTTTCTTGTTGGCAAAAATTATATGATGGGCTGCCTGTTTTGCAGCAGACATCGCGCTGCCTGTCAGGCCCAGAAGAGTTGTCATTGCGTGATAAGCATAACGCTTTTTCTGCGATGATTTTTTTATCCCTCTTCTTTCTGGTGGCTTCCAAGCGAAGATCTCCTCCAGAAGATGCATGGGCTGCTTTGCTTGTTTTTTTGGCTTAAGCAGAATATACTCCCTCAACGGTGGAGCGTCCCTCTTGCGTTGCGCCGAAGGGGGAAAGGTAGGACTTGTTTTATTGGGCCATTCCGTCTTGTTTCGCTTCACGTCAAAGCCATACACTTCTAATGCCTTATAATCATCCTCAATCGAGTGAGGTTGTACCTGCGTTTTTTCTCTTGGTTGGGCCAACATGATGTACTCGTCATCAGCGCTGTTTCTTGTTGGGGGGGAAATGTCTTTGTGTGAGGGGTGAAGGATCCTTCGTTTGGGTTGCGGCTTGGGAGAATCCTTTCTCTGCGGCCTCACATCCTTTTTACCGCCGCTCCATGGCCATCTTTTCTTTTCTGGTTCTCTTGCCCAGAAACTCTCCTTCTTTGCAAAGTTCCGATCATCAGATCCCTGGATGGGCGGAGCCGGCCGCACAGACTGGTTCTTTTGCTCCTGCTGTCGGCCTTCAGGATCCTTTCCGAAGTGTATCTTTCCTTGCAAGCCCTTGCCAAACTCGATATCCCCGCGCAGGTAGGTCCATCTCACAAGGAGGATGAGGAGTATGGCAGTCAGGGCGATGATAACCATTATGGACTTGAATGTTGCACCAATTCTTGCCGGTTCCGTCGTGCGCGCTGGACTCTGCAGTACTGGTAGCCGTTGCTGCAGGGCGTCCTGCTTGCTTGCGCTCTCTAGCTGATCTGCTACCGATGCTGGCTTCCTCCTGTCTTCTGCTACTGTCTCTTCTGGTCCCGTGTGTGCGGGTGGAGTCGGCCATGGAGAGGTTATTTC
>CAZRZZ010000080.1:0-5738 GCA_964604755.1 uncultured Methanosarcinales archaeon
GGTGTGTACGCACGAAGGTAACGACGTGTTCAGCATGCAGCACCCAATCGTCCGTCTCGCTCCACCTTTGTATGGCTCGTCATTTTTTTATTTCTTTTTTTGATTTCTTCTTTGTCAATGGATTGAAAGATAGCGTGAGCTAGGTAGGCAGATGGAGATTATAGAGATTGCAGATAAGGTAGCAGTGCCTTCCTGGTCATCGCCGTCTATCTTATTTTTTGGTTTTGTCGTCGAAAAATCAGAATATTTTTAGAGAGAATTCATCTAACTATCTCAGAGCAATACTCAAAGTTAATTTACGGTTTTCGTTTTCAATATGCTTTTATTTGGTGGATCATTCTTCCAGCAATCTCTATCATATCAATTGATATGATTATCATCTTGTGGACAACTACTTCTTTCGCACCATATTCTGAACCATTATGGTTTCTTCTAATTGGTCGATCTTTCCTAAATCCAATAGCAGAAGAAATTCTTTTTAGGGGTTTTCTTTTCGGATATTCGCTGTATGTTATTTCACTAATCTTTCGATCATGGTGGAAAGTTGTTCCTGGAATTGGCATCCTATTCTTGCAAGCTTGGTATTTTGCCTTTGTACATGGTTCTCCAGGAGTTCCAATGAAGATTAGATTCACAGGTGCCATTGTTTATGGCATTTGGTATTGGATTGGGAAAAAGAATTTGCTGCCTCCGACCATAGCACACATTACACATCATATTTTGATTTCTGTAGACTATTTTAACATTCCTTCTTAGGCAACCAATACCTTCAACCCATCCTTCTCTATCTTTAACTCGACCTCCTCTCCTTTGTGCAAGCCGAGTGCTGCTTCGACATCCTTTGGTAAGCGCAAGATAAGATTGCTTCTGATCTGACCGAGCTTCGCCTTGATCTTTGCTTTTTTGAGCTTGTTGTGCAGCAAAGCACGTTCTGCCTGGACGGAGTCAAAAACGATTTCTCCACACGAGCATTCCCACCCGTCTATCTTGTACTCGGCAAACCTGATCTTCTTGACGAATTTCATCGTCTTCTGGCATCTGTGGCATTTCATTTTCGTCTTGTAAATTTTCCAAAGTGGATGAGCACCCAAATTTGCTCTTTTGTTTGTTCTCGATAACTTTCTGCAATCACTGCGTTGTATGTCTTCTTTCCCCGGTCAAGCCATTTTTCGACAGTTCCTCTTTTGCGCTTGCGAGGCGCGTCATAGCCAAGCTCCAAGACGTCTGCAACATAGTGGAGCGTCTTTCCCTCTTTCATGAGCTCAATAAGCGCGGCATGCGAAGGGTCGATCCGTCGTCCTCTGAATCGTGCAGGCGATGCTGTAAAACATATGCTATCAACATATGTATTTAAATCTTCTGATTCTTCATCCATCGCTCTTTGCGCGACGACAACCCGAAGATAAAGCTTGCTTGAAAAATTTCGAAGCTACTTCGAATGGGTTGTAATCCTTCCAATTTTTTATCGCCCGCTAGAAAAAACAATTCTCCCCACGACAACACTCGTCCACGTTCGTCTTGCAATTCGCGCACTGTCCGTGGCCGTGCACAAAGACAAGATCGCCGACGTGATTGCAGTAGGGACAATGCATGCAGCAAAAGAATGACGCGCGATTTTAATTTCTTGCCAGCCATTTGAAAGTAGTCACAGAACCATTATATCCGCGTATATTATTTCCCCCTTGTGTCGATCGAGAAAAAGGTGAAAGGCCCGTTTGCGACCCGACTTGACACAATCGACGACATCTTGCTGGATTACTACGACGGCATCGCGACACGGTGGGAGGAGAAGACCGGAAAGGACCGCAGCGAGCTTGCGAGACGATATTATATCTCGACAGCCGCCGCGTTGCTGGCAAGTTCGGTGTTTTTTCCAGACAATGCTGGTGTGGCGTGCGTCGCGCTCTATAAGGCAGTCGTGGGGCACTATCCAACGCGTGGCGATGAAGAGGAAGCGATGGCAAAGTTTCGCGTCCCGCGATGGCTTGGCAAACTCACTGACCAGGTTGGTCTTCGCTATGGACGGATGATGACCTATGCTGGTATCCTTTCGGTTCCCTTCACGTTTTTTGACGCGCTGTTTCTTGGCATGGCAGGCGTGCTCGTCACGTCGGGACTTGGCGTGCGCTGGTGGGCGCAGGCGAACTACATCGCCATGTCACGAAAACCAGTCAAGCTATCCGATGAATCTATCAATAAGGAAGTGTTGTCCGACAACCACACTAAAGATGACAAGCCGCATACTTTATAACACACCCTCTTTTTTCTCACCTGCATGGAACCGCAAGACATCGCTGGCCTTCTCGAACTTGGCATCTGCGCGGCCGTCGGTTATCTTCCCATGGTCACTGCGGCAGGATATGTTACCCAGTCGTCCCTTCTGCAGGAACGCATCAAAAGCCAGAAGCATCTTGAAGAGGTCATCAATGAGGAGGCACTTAAGCTTGGTCTTGAAGACCAGAAATTCCGGGCGACGTTCCCTGCGGAGTTCAACGGCTTTGTCTTTGATGAAGACCACTACCATATCTGCATCAAGGATGGCATGATGGGCACATGCGCGGTTGTTCGCAACCAGCTCTATCTTATAGAGCGGGGCGTTGTTGGGCGCGCAAAGACCGTTATGGAGGGTCTGCGACATCTTGTACTCCTCAAGCCCAAGGCTATTCTCTATGGCGCGTTTCGGCTCAAGCTCTGAAAAGGCCGTTTAAAGCACATGGGACGCCTATTTTTAATTATTAATTGATAAAGTCGGATGGGAAAGGTTTAAATATGTGTTCACTACTCCGCAATAGAAACTTTTGATGGCTCTCATCTCTGTAAAGAGATTAGGCTAACAAGAAATCGGGGGAGAAAAACAATGAAGAAACTTTCCGCAATAAGCATGATCGCGTTCATGCTCATCAGCATGCTTGCTGTTGGCGTGAGCGCGGCTGACCCCGTCTTCGATCTGGTCTCCGACAAGACGATGGACGAGGGAACAACTCTCGATGTTCTTCTTTCAGCGACAGACGCTGATGGGGATACATTGACATATTCGATTACCAGTGCTCCGGCTTGGGTTACGCGCTCTGGCGCGACACTGCGCCTCGCACCTGGTTTTACCGTGGCCGGAAGCTCACCAAGCACGTTTACCGTGACGGTTGGTGTAAGCGACGGAACGGGATCAGACACTGAATCTTTTGATGTGACTGTCAACCCCGCAACGCCATCCAGCTCCCTTCTTGTTGTGAGCAATGTCGTTCTCGGCTCTGACCGGCAGGTGCGAAGCAACCCGGATGCGGACGATGCGAGCGACCAGGATGTCTTCACGACAGGGTCTTTCACAATCCGAAACAATGGTCCGGATCCGCTCACTGGCATCACGGCGACACTATCTGTTGTCCTTGGAAGCGAAACGGACTATACTTTTAGCCTTACCGGTGTTCCATCATCCAGCCTCGCTGCAGGAGACTCTGCGACCGTGAGCGTCCGTGCCCGCGTGCCCGAGACGCTTGATGCGGTCGATGACGATGCGCAGAAGATCGCTCCCGTCGTGGCGCGCCTCACCGTTGGGGGCGCCATGGCTGGCACGTCGCTCTCTACGGTCAAGGATGTGACAATGGAAGCCGAAAACCAGCTTGAGATCAAGAAGCTCAAGGTCTGCGTCAATGGCAGCTGCGATACGGTCCGTGACGGGGATAAAGTAGAAGATCTCAAACCCGGCGACGTTGTCGATGTCACCATCACTGTGGAGAACAAGTATAAGGATAATGATGCCGAAGATCTCGTGATCGAGGACGTCAATGCGTTCATCCTTGTAGAGGATAGCGATCTTGACGTCGATGAAGACTATGAGGTCGGCGACATCGGCCCCGACGAGGAGGAGGAAACAACCCTCTCCTTCGATGTCGAAGACGATGCTGAAGACGGCACCGTCACGATGAAGGCATGGGTTGAGGGCGAGGACGAGAACGGCGCAAAGCATGGCGAGCTCTTCGAGATCGAGCTTGAAGTCAAGCGCGAGCGCCACGAAGTGAGCCTCCGCGATGTGCTCCTCGAGCCAGACACGCTCTCCTGCAGCGCGGGCGGCGACCAGACGGTCGTGCTTTCGCTCGAGCTGCACAACACGGGCCGTGACGATGAGGACGAGGTCACCGTCGAGATCGAGAATTCCGATCTTGGCGTAAGCAAGGTCGAGCGGGATATTCAAATCGACCAGGATGACCGCGAACGCAAGAGTTACACGTTGCGCGTGCCTTCCGATGCACGCTCTGGCGTGTATGCGCTCAGCGTCAAGTCGTTTACGCGCCGTGATGACCTCTCAGACAGCGAGGATGTCCTCCTGACCGTGCCAACGTGCTCCCCTGAGGAGCCGGAGACTCCGGATTCCGAGGAGCCAGCGGAGGACGAGACGGACGAGGAAGTCGTTGTCGTGAGGGGTTCATCGCCTGACGCGGAACCGGCTCTGCCTGCTCCAACTGGGGCAGTGGCAGCGCCAGTCACGTCAAGCTCTGGCAAAGTCACGAATAGCGGCATGTACGTTGCGCTCCTGGTGGCAATCATTATCGTGCTTGTCATCATCGGCGTGATGCTTGTCAACGCGCTTGCCAAGCGCAACTAAATTTTTTCTTTTCTCCCCCTTTTTTCTTCTCTTTTTTTCTACGTCACTTTCTCTCTTCCATAGAAAAATCTCTATTTTCTTGGACTAAAAAAAGGTGCAGAGAAACTGTCAAGAACCACCCCCTAAAGCGGGTGGCGTGATTGTTAGATAAATAGGCGAGTGTGTCAAAAACGGCCAATTTGACAATCCATACAATGCAGTTTTTGAGCATGATCAAGAACCGCTTGGTCGATAGCCTAAATGCGGTTCTTGACAGTTCTTGAGCATGTTCAGAAATCGCCGGATGCTTATTGAAAATTGCACAAAACCTAATACATACTATAGGTGCAATTTTCAAGCCTAAAAATTCACCCATCAGATAGCATAGAGTAATGGTGAATTTTAGTACTCCGGACTGAAGTCGGGAGCGTGCACACTTGGCGATTTCTGACACCTAAAAGGACAATCGTTATAAATGGTTTCGGTTCCGCAACCTCATGGCGGACACAAAAAAGATTGACCTTCTGTCGGACACTCATAGCGAGCAGGTCCGCGTGCTTGACGAAGAAGGCCATGCGTGCAATCGCGATCTCATCGTGCTGCGCGACATCAACCTTCAGAAGGACCCTGTCCACTTTCGCAGGGCGCTGCGCAATATTGGTTATGACATCGGACGGGAACTCACGCAAGAGTTTATTCTCGAGGACCGTTGCCGGACGGTTGTTCCGACACCGCTTGGATGCGCCGAGCAACTGATGTATGCAAGAGAGCCAATCCTTTTGACGGTCATCCGCGCAGGCATTCCCATGTACGAAGGGATGCAAGAGGCGTTCCCCGACGCAAAGACCGGCTTTGTCGCCGCGTCCCGGGTTGAGGGATCGTTGCGCGAAGATGGCACGATGGATGTCCATATCGAATACCGCGGCGTGCCAGGCCTTGAAGGGCAACGGCTCATCATCATCGATCCAATGCTCGCGACCGCATCGAGCATTGTGAGCATCTACTCCCAGTTAGTTGGAACGCATGGGACACCTTCCAGGATATATATCACCGCGGCGATCAGCGCACCAGAAGGCATCGCCCGCATCCGGCGCGAGATGCAGGACGCGCGCATCATCACCGCAAGCCTCGACACCCACCTCAACGAAAAGGGATATAT
>CAZRZZ010000081.1:0-5723 GCA_964604755.1 uncultured Methanosarcinales archaeon
AAGGATGGAAGAATGGACGCAGCAGCCAAGATTTCTTTTGCAATAGAATCCGTCGAGGACCTGCTTTTGCTCAAAAGCCCGCGGGACTATGCGATCGCTTCATTTCCCGGCGATGAGTTTGTTGAGCAGACTCACGGCGGCATGCTTGATGTCCACAATCGAATATTCTATTTTAGCGCCAATCCAGAATCGCATTCGCTGTATCACGAAGCGGCGCACTGGGTGCTCATGAACAATGGTCTTCTGTTTATTGGCCAAGACACCTTTCCGATCTTTGGCCGTGCGCTTGATGAGGCCCTCGCAGAATTGTGCGCGAACACGCTTGATGGCAGGGTCTGCAGCGAGGTGATCACGGATTATGGCTTGGCAAAGAGCGCCGCGCTTGTCATGTTTGAGGAGAAACAGGAGTTCGAGGTGTTGGCAGGGCTCTGCATGGCCAGTGCACGGGAAGCGGGACGCGGGGATGATCCCATCGTCCAGCTCACGGCAGCGTATATCCTTACGATCCCCCTCGTCGCTTGTCTGGCAGTAAAAGTATTCGAGCTCGAAGAGTTGTTCAACCGCGACTGCACGAAAATGCCGGAGGCGTATCAGGAGTTTCAGAAGCTATGGGCACAGCATGGCAATTGGGTCGTCGAGCGCGGCGTCGCAAGCGCGATTGGCGAACGTGTCGGGGCAACGCTCTACGAGAAGGGGTGCTCCCCAAAGAAGATACTCCATGAAATCAGAGAGGAACGCGGATTGAGTCCGATGCAGGTGTACTGGCAGGTGATCGTGCCGAAGCTATAATCACTATGAGTTCTCCTCTTTCTTCTTTCCTTTGTATATCTTGATGACCTCCGTCTTTGTCAGCACGGAGTTTGGAATGTACACGACATCGCCGTCTTTTGTCTCGATTTTCGTCTCGACAAGATTGATGTGGATGATCTTCCCTTCGATGCCCTTGACGCGGATCGTCTCTCCCTCTTCGATGAACTTGTTGCGGTAAATGTAGAATCCCGCGAACGTGTTGGGGACGAAGTCCTTGATCGCGAGGATGACGCTGATGATAAAGATAATGATCACCGCCGCGCTGAGCATCTGCAGGACCGTCGTCGTGATATGTAACTGGTTGAGCGCCATGATAATGGTGATGAAGTACACAAAATAGGTCACAAATGTCCCAACCCAGCTCTCGAACTTCACCTCGATGCGCGTGGCCGTCTTGAGGATCTTGTCAACCTCAAGCTCGTGCAGGACCCGTTGCACGACTCTGCCAAAGAGCTTTGCGAGGATGAAACCGACAAGAAGGATGATGACTGCTGCAAGGACCTCGAGATAGAGGTTCGCAAACAGGTTCTTCAGATACAGCACTGATCGCTCGAAGATGACCATACTCCCTTACTCTCTTGCCGTATCTTTATATACTTTGCCCCTTCACTGGCTCTGTCCTGAATCCCAAGGGTGCTGCTGTCAAGAACCACCTGTCAAAAACCGCAATCAGACATATTATGGGCGGTTTTTGAGCATGCTCAGAAATCGCAAAAAATCAATGGACTATTGGCGATTTCTGACACGCTAAAGCGGGTGACGTGATTGATATTGAGAAAAATAGTCGGGGTTCTTGAGCGTGCGAAGATACGCAAAAAGCAATGGACTATTGGCGATTTCTGACACGTCATCCTTCTCTGCGGACAGAGCGCAGCAGCACGCTACTTTGCACATTCAGGACAGAGTTCCCTTCACCTTTTCAAGCACGCTCCGGAGATATTCCGCCTTTTTAGACAAGCCCTCCTTCTTTGCCAGCTTTGTGAGCGCGGCATCGAATCGCGAGCCGTACTGCGCTCCGCTCTTCTTGCGCCATGCGATATCTTTAGGCAGGCCAAGCTCCTCCGCGATATGGCGAAGCACGACTTTCTTGTGCGATGCGTCGATCTTCATTGAGGAGGGGATGCGCATCGCTTCGATGATGACGCTCGGGTCCAGAAAAGGGGTGAAGAGGTCGATGCGAAGCGCTGATCCGAGCGTTGCGTCCCGCACGAAATCCCGCGCATGCATCGCCGCAAGCCCGCGCCAGCATTCCTCATTGATATCTCCTGCCTTCGCGTGTCTCTCGTAGCCGGCAAAGATCTCCTCTGTGCCGATGCCTCCAAAGAAGGCCTTCTCCCTGGCGATTCCTGCTGCCGCGACCACCACGGAGCCGACACCCACCTTGACGACATAGTCAGCGTCGATGATAGCGGGGGCTGGCAGAAGACGGATGGTTTTTTCAATGATTTTCTGAGCCTCATCGATATTAAAGACCTTCTCAACATGATGAACGCCGATCGCCTTCGCTGCCTTTCGTGCCCAAATAATGTCGCCAGCGTCTGCCATGCCGCCCGAGCGAAATCCGACGGTGTAGCAGGTGAATGGAACAGAAGAATACTTCCTGCACAAAAGCGCGATAAGGGATGAATCCACGCCGCCCGAGAAAAATATGCCGAATGGCTCATTTGGAATCCGCTCCTTGACCGCAGCGATGATTGCGTCACGAAGCGCCGCCGTCTTTTCTGTCGAATGAGGCGTCTTTCTGCGCAGGTCCGCGATATGCTCCTCCCACTCCGCCTGCGGGACGAGCTTGCTCCCCTTGATGATGATCCTGCTCCTGACTGCCATGGGATACCTCGTGCCAGACGATGTAGCACTCCTGCATGTCAAGCACGTTCGTGAGGCGCCCGAGGGTTTCTTTTATATCTTTCGCTTCGACGACGGCATCCATCGTCGTGTCCGCCTTGATTGGTGTATATTCAATCTTCGCGTGCGATCGGAATTTTGACAATGGGATCGCAAGCGTTGCACGGGGAACGTACTTTCCTGACCGTGCATCGATCTCAAGGTAGCCCATCTTGGCAAGCTGCGCAATAAGGTCTTGTGCCCTCATAAAGTCAAAACCCTTTTTAACCATCAGCTCAGCTGCGGAGATTGGGTGATGTTGGGAGAGGAGCAGCGCATCAAGCTGGTTTGGCGAAAGGCGTGTGACATCGGGAAGCTCAACGCTGACCCCCTCGTCGACATTTGCGACGATGCGGCCGCTTGTCCGCTCGATGAGGAGCGTATAGGAGCTCTCTTCCTGGCAGGAAACAAGATATGCAGGCACAAGATGCGTTCGAATTGTGACCAGGCCATCGTGCATGAGCCGCAGGTCCTTGATGGACATCTTTGGCTTGACAAGTGGCAGCATGTCTTGCCGGAATGAATCCTCTGCATCGGGGAATTCCTCCTCGTCTTCTTTATCCCGCTCGCGCACAAAGCTTGCCGCCTCTCCCCCATGCTTTGTTTGCCGCGGGCGGATGCGGCAGAACACTGGCATCTGTGCGATACCGCAGACCATAGCCACCCCAATTGGCAGACCCTGCAGTGTCCCTTCGGTCTCTGGCGTCATTGTCTCCAGGGAATTCATGATTGCGCGCACATCGCCGGGGTTTGTGATGCGCAGGATGACCTGTGTTGAGCATTGGCTGAGCACGCTCTTGTCGATGCGTGCCGGCCGCTGGCTCACGATGCAAAGGCCAAGGCCGAACTTGCGCCCTTCGCTTGCGATCGTGCGCATGATTTTTGATGATTTTGCTTCTCCGAAGCTTCGCTCCGGCGCGAAATGGTGCGCCTCTTCGATGACGAGAAAGAACGGGGGGACCCTGTTTTGTTTTCGTGCCAGGAAAAGGTCGCAAAGGAGCTTTGTGACGACGATCTCCTGCACGTCCGGATCCATCCCGCGCAGGTTGAGGATGCTTGCCGTCCCCGGCCGGATGATCTGCTGCAGCGATGTCGGGGCCTTACTGAAAAGATTTAGCTTTTTGAGATAGTCAATAATCGCAATGATCGCCCACTTTCCCGCTCCATCCTGCATGGCAAGTTCCGATTGAAGGATGTCAATGGTGATGACGTCCATGTCGCGGACGCTTGCATAAAGGGTTGCCTGCTGCGACTGAGTGAGCTTTGCCGGAAGAAGGTGGAGGAGTTCCTGCGCATCGAACTTATCTGAAAGGAGCAGCTCGCGAAGCCCTTCCTCTGGGCTTCCATATTCAATAATGTTCTTGATGAAGCTTTCCGGCTTAAGGTTATGGCGTGCAAGATCGTCTTGCTGCTTGTCATTTGGCTCCTTGAGCGTGTGGTATTCGCCATGCGGGTCGATGATGAGGATCGGCGCTCCTCTCTTGAGGACTTCTTCAATGAGAACGCCGACCGCGTAGCTTTTTCCGCTTCCCGACTTTGCAAGGACAGCGATATGTTTTTGCAATACCTTATTAAGGTCGAGCATGATCGGCATGTCCTTGCCGTCAAGCATGCCAAGATACGCGCCGGTTTTATCCTCGACGCGAAGCGCATCACCGATGAGCTCATCTTTGGCAGTGATGACCTCCGTGCCCGGCGCGGGAGGGCTTCGCAGCATGGCGAGCTTCCTGTCCTTGACAAGACCGAGCATGATGCAGTGGGCGATCGTGCGGTCCGACTCCTTGGTGATCTCGATGATCTGCGCAAGGATCTCCCCCTCCCGATGCGGGACCTGGATGTAAGAAAACGTAGAGACGGACTCCCTTGCTTCAAAATCGAAGCGCCGCGTCGTGCACGATCCGATGATCCGTCCAAGAATGATTGTCCATCACCTCTGCTCATTTCCTGTGCGGCGCCTTTTTACATTTTACGCCGGCAGGTTTATAAATAAGGCAGTGCCGCCGTCAATGCATGGACCTCTCCAAGAGAATGCTAAACGTCGTTGGAGCGAAATCGGTGCAGTACAAAGACCTTAAGATCACGCATCGCGGCTACGTGCAGACGCTTGATGCGTGGCTTGCGGAGGAGGAGGCGCAAGTGAGAGGGCTCTCCTTGCGGTCCAAGACCGTCGAGGAGCGCATATCCTGCGCGCACGCCATCATCGACCGCTTCACTCCAGAACTATGCATCGTTGATGGCAATGCCGCCCTGAACCATGTCGTTAACGAAGAATATAACCCCCTTCTTGATGCGCTCAGCGCTGATCTCCTTGGCTCTGCGCGGGCGCGGCACAGTCCGCAGGCCCAGCTTTTCATGAAGCTTGGCATCAACTATCTTATCCGCTCGCACCGGCGATTTACCCGCAAAAACGGATCGCTCTATGCGGTGCACCCGTTCATGGCCGCCTCCATCGCAGCAGCTGAAGGCGCGGATTTTCCAACTCTTGTCGCTGCAATGCTACACGACCGTATCGAAGAGTCGCTCTCTTCCTATGTGAAGCGCCTTGGAACAAAAAAGGAATGTTCCCGCAAGCGTGCAATCGATGACCGGGCATCCGGCATACTCTATTCGACAGGGTTGTATTTCTATGAGCAGGTCCGGCATTTCACGTTCTCGCACCGGTACTTTGCGGATATCAATTCGCTTCTTGACATCATCGATAAGCTCTCGAGGACGCGGGATCAGACATATTATGAATACCTGGAGAAACTCTTCTATCCGAAGATCCCAAAACGCAGGCGGATGTCCGCTCGGCAGTTCTGCGCAAACCTTGATTTTGGGGTGCATAAGGCCCTCGATGTTTTCAATGGCTTTCGCGACGGGAGCGGCGATGAGATTGTCCAGGGATTCTTGCGCGACATCGACGCGTATTATACGACGCACCTTTGCAGGGATGCGGACGAGCCAAGCCCGGAAGAGATGCAGCGCGACATGTACCGCAGCATGATTGTGAAACTTGCGGATCGGGTCCATAACACCCGTGACATGGA
>CAZRZZ010000082.1:0-5620 GCA_964604755.1 uncultured Methanosarcinales archaeon
TGCCTTCGTTGTTGGCGTAATAATGGATGCGACCGCCATGCGTGCATGCTCAAGCGCTTCGCGCGCGCGGCGCCCTTGTACGCTTATACTGTTTGGATTTCCAAACTCATCGGCATAAGAGGGCATCATCGCCGCGATGACGCGCGTGTCCATCGGTGTCGCGGCTGCATGGTCAAGGTAGATCGTCATCGTCCTACCCGAAGCAGGCCATGCATCCGCTTGGAACGCCAATGACCGTCCCCTGGCAGACCTGGCAGGTGATCCTTTCCAGCTTGATGTCACGCACCAGAGCCTGGGTTTCCGCAATAGGTGATCCATGTGCCGCGATGCGCATGGCAGACTCCTTGATTTTTGCACGGATCGGAATGGAGAATTGGACATCGGTTCCGCGCTTCTCGGTGATATACTGGCTTACTGCCGGTGCAGAAACGCAAAGGAGCTTTGCGATCTCTTTTTGTTCAAGACCAAGCGCTTTGAGCTCAAGAGAAAGATCGCGGCGCAGCGCGGGCAGGATGTAGTGCACTTCGACCTCTTGTGGGCTCTTGAGTTTTCGATTCACCATCGTGAAGCATGCCCCCAAACCTCTATAAAAACCTATCTATTTTTGAAAGCAGGCACACCGGTAGTTTATAAATAAACTTGCCATATTTAAACTAGCCATATAAGTCATTAAGAAGCCTTTTGCGTTCGAGGATCTGCTCCGTGACCGCGTCAACGACAAGTTTTGAGCTTGCGCAGTACGGGCATTGCACGAAGGCAAAATGTCGTGCCCGGGAAAACCTGAAGTTGCATTCCCCGCAGACGTAGCGCACAAGGTCTTCTTCACTCCGTAGCCGAGGCCCGGTCTTTTCAAGCGGCGCTTTGCGCATGTCCGCCACCTTCGCCGGCATCCCGGAGATACATGCGCCGCACAGGAGGCGCCTGGTTTCTTTATTGTAGCTGAGCCGACGAAGCGGAACTTCCTGTCCACAACTACGGCGAGAGAGCAATAACTCCGTATCCGTGCTTTGCATCACTCCACCTCTTTTTAGCATCGCCCAAAAAGATTATCACGCACAGCTCCAAGCCGCTCCATGCTCTGCTGTGCGTCAAGTATCTTGCGCTGCTGCCTTGTCATGCGCGCGGCATCCGTGATGAACTGCACTTTTGCCTGCTCTTTTTTCAAGTCCTCTTGCGCATCAGTGATGCGAAGCGCAAGGTCGGCCTTGAACTCGGTGCATATCTTTGCATCCTTGCGATCATCAAGCTTTTTGCACTTGGCAAGCGCATCAGCAAGCATTGCTTGTATGCGCTCAAGATTCCCCTGTGCCGCAGTAAGCGAACTTTGGACGTTTCGCTTTGTGCCTTGCAGTGCCGTGCGTTCTGCGCCGCTTGCTTGCGTAATCTCATCATCAAGCTCAGAGAGGCGTTCTTGATTGCCATCGACATCATCCTGGTAGGTGTCCGCTTCCCTTCGCAGGTCGTTCTCGACGAGATTGCAGTACAGGGTGTCCCATTGTCCGGGTACAACGCGGTCATCATCTTCAGGAATCGGCTTTGCTGCCGGAACGACTGTTTTTGCCATCGGCGAATTTGCCGCTGCCGCATTTCCTGCTGCTGTGCTGGCCGGAGTTCCGCTTGTCTCACCTGGTCGAAGAACTGTCTCTTGTGCGCATCCGCCAACGAGAAGAATAAGCGCCATCATCACAATTACTGCTATCACTGCTCTTCTCATACGTCACCACCACTTGGGATGCGGCAACTAAGCGTCTGGATGTTTATATGTTTTGTGGTGTATGATCAGCTAAACAATCCCATAACCCATGCCCATAAATCGGCAAGCCACCCAAAGCTAAATGTTGACCGCTTTGCCCCAAGGTCGGCTTTTTTGATTTGCTTTTGCACCGTAGTTGGGCGTGCTGCCGACTCGATCGTGACATACCCCTTGTCGGTATATTTGGTCGGAAGGCCAAGCGCGTCGATCTCATCTTGTGTGTAGAGTTGTGTATAATCAAATGCGCTTATCACGCGGCGGACACGATACCCTCTTCCTTCGTCGAACTCAAGCGGGTCGATCAGAGTTCCATAGAAATAGATCTCCACCACAACGCCTCCCGTCTGATTGTCACGTCCTATCTCGAGGATCTGAATCGTCGAGTTGTCCTTAGTCGTGTACTCATCATCGAATGGTTCGGTGAGTTCTTTCTGGTTCACAAGAAAACGGGCCTGGCCGCTTGATTGGTCGGCAAGGACAAGCTCCAAAGAATACCCTTGCGCTCCTGCCTGGTAGAGTTTTGCCGTGCCAAGCGGAATTTCATCGCGGAGTGTGATTTCTGCGGTAGCGCTTGCCGCAAGAAGTGCGACCCATGCTGCAAGCACGATCCCTACGCCCACTGCTTTCATGCAAACGATGATGGGGGCAAATATTTTTATATTTTCGTATCCTTGACGTGGCGAGGTGAACATATGGGATATATGACGGGCACAATCCAGGATATGCCAAGCAAAGGAAAAAGAGGGATGATTGTCGCTGATGATGGGACGGTCTTCACGTTCGCGTTGCCAACAGACCATGGCGAGCGCTTCACGGTCGGCGGACGTGTCCGGTTCGTGCATGGGGCCAAAAATACGGCACGCGGCCTGAAGGTGAGCTACTCATCTCACTCGCTTGTCGGACGTCCTTGAGCGCTGGCTTGAGCTCGCCGCTCTTTGTTTCGCAGGCGGGCACGTTCATTGGTGAGTTTTTTTCTGCAGTCCACACACCATTTCCGCAGGGCATTGAGCGTTGGAATCCTTGTCTTGCAACGCCTGCAGAGAATGTCGGGGAGGGTTTCGTCCATGGTTGCTTGGGGGGGGTAGCAGATGTGTTTTTAAATATTCTCAAAAGGAGTACTATTAAGGAGTAACTTTAAACAATATTTATATACTCCTGCCACCGTTTCGGTGCACATATGGCGGTTCTTCGGCGGCTCTTCCAACTTTTGGTCCTTATTGGTATTTTCATGCTCGGCTGGGCTACCGCAACTATCCAGACAGCTCCAGGAATGATCGAGAAGCCCGACTACCGATTCTTCTATCGGGGTAATGTTGAGAAACACTCGCCTCAAGACCGCATCCTTGAGGAACAGATCCTCGTTTTCGATGACAGGGTCATCATCAATCTTGATGGGGCGACGTGGGCAACATATGCGGATACGAACTCGATGGACCCAATCTTCGATTCGGGAGCAAACGGGATCGAACTGCCTGCGCAGTCGCCGGAGGATTTGCAGGTTGGTGATGTCGTATCATTTGTCGATCCGCTTGGCCGCGGCCTTGTCGTGCACCGCATCATCGCAATCGGCGAAGATGCTGAGGGATGGTTTGCCAGAACCCGTGGTGATAACAACATCACAAGCGACCCATATAAGGTGCGTTTTGATCAGATCCATGGGGTGCTTGTCGGGATATTGTATTAAGGCCATTCAGAAAAACGCGCCGCTTCTGATATCCTTGAGCCGTTGCTTGAAATCCTCAACCATCCCGATTTGGATGGGGTCGGCCCTGTTCTCGAGCGCAAGATAGTATCCGACATACGATCCAAGAAGGAGCGCGGAGAACATGCGTGCAAGCCTGCTCTTGCCGGCTAAGCGGATCATCAGCACAGGGTACCCCTTCTCCTCAAAAAGTTTTTTTGTGATCATCATGCGCTTCTTGACGCGAATGCCATCTTCGAGATCCTCGATGAAGATGAAGTAATAATTTTCCTGCAGATCCGTGAAGCCGACCATCTCATTATGATTGACTTCGGGAAACGCTCCAAAGAACGCAGGGGCCTTCGCGTTCTCGTTGATCTTGATCTTCCAGATGCGCGCGATGCAATCCATCTGCTGCGACGAGTAGATGATGGGAATCTTTCCGACAAGTTTCTTTGCGATCTCCTGCCCCTGCCGTGCATGATCCTTTCGCAGCGCCTCAAGCATCGAGTCGATCTCCTTATTCAAGGAGATGATACCGCTTCGCTCGAGAATACCAAGGATGGGTATCAGCATAAAACCTGTCGCGTCACGCGGCTGGATGCCGGCAGGGATCTGAACCCATGACAGCTTCTCCTCGCGTGCAGCATCGCGCAGTTTCCCGCCCGATGAGATGAGGATGATCTTGCAACCACGGCGTTTCGCATCGCCAAGCATCGTGACAGTCTCTTCTGTATTGCCAGAATAGGAGATGATAAAGACGAGCGTGTTCTTGGTCACCCACGCGGGCAGCTGATAGTCGCGCGCAACAACAATCGGCAACGGGCAATCACGCAGATAGCACGCAAGAAGATCGCCGGGAAGCGCGGAGCCTCCCATACCGGCGACGACGATCGCGCGGATCGGCGGCTGGACGGATATAACGCCGCCAAGACTTACAGCCTCCTGGCATTGCCGCTCCATGCCATCAAGAACGCTCTTCATGTCGGAAGGATTGTATGCGTGCAACTCCACCACCAACTGGCCGGATGCGCAGGCGAGTTTATATAGTTTGTGAAGCGATTATTTTTTATATATGAAGTGCATCAGGAACAAAAAAATACCAGAGGTGGTATGCAATGTTTTTGGCAACATTATTTCTTCAGGATATGGTAAGGGACAAAAGAAGCAAGACCAGGATGACGTGCACGATCGCCCAAGGCGGTGGGTGTGTCACGGGTGCAGGGTTTGAGTATCAACTCACGGGCAAGGATCGGCAAAAGTTCAGCGGGCGGGAGTGGTGGGGCAAGCAGGTCACCGTCGATCTGGAACTGACACCTACTGGACAGGCATCGGGCACTGCGCCAAAAGTGGTCAAGGCACGGAAATAAACTGTCAAAGGAATTTTTATTTCTCTTTGCATTTGCAAAAAAAGACTCGCGTGTTCTACCGGTACGGATGCTCGAAAGAACTCACGCTATCGATTAGGCCATTGATGTATGCCGTCGCGGCATCAAACACGCCTGGTATCCTCTCCGTGATGGTGTCGGAAAAACGCTTGACCATGTCACGGCGAAGAAGGATCTGCCGTTTTGCCTCGTGCAGATAATCCAGTGACGGACCGCTATCCGGAACACGGACGCTTAAGAGACGGACATCCTTTCTTAGGACAAGGCCATAATCAAAGTCTCTGTTGAAATACGCAATCGCGGTGTTCGCGATTCCAATGCCTCGCTTTACTTTCCTTGGATCCGCGATGGCGATGAACGCTTGCCCATACATCAGGCCACTATGCTGGGAAGCGACAACGTTTGCAATGGCATCATCGACCATGCTGATAAAATCCTCACACAATCTCTTTGCGGAAGTGAGGCTCGTGTTAAGATTTGTGGATTCGGCAAGAAGGTGTATGTAGTTTGGATCGTTCCGGAAGAGATAGGAAGCGACCAGGGAGTTCCTCACCTTGGTCACGCCCTCCATGATCCCTTTTTGCTCACGAATCTGCTCATCAAGGCAGAGGATGCTTCCTTCAAGGTTTCCAATCTCGACACGAAGCGGCACTGCAAGAGAGTGCCCATAAAATGCTTGCTCGCATTGGCGTGCGACGCAGTCAAGCTCGTTCATCCGATCCAGATACGTTTTCTGCTCCTGCTCAAAGCTGATGATATCTGACCTGCACTTTTCCATAGCCTCATTTGTCATGAGGA
>CAZRZZ010000083.1:0-5574 GCA_964604755.1 uncultured Methanosarcinales archaeon
ACATCGATATCTGGACGCTTGAGCTTGTTTATGACATCAAGCACCGCGATGACGGTGTCGAGGTGCTCATAACCTTCACCTCGCCGATGTGCCCGTTTGGCCCGCAGCTCATGCAGATGGTCAAGGATCGGGTTGAGGAGGCGGGGTTCGCGCCTGTCGATGTGAACGTGACGTTCTCGCCGGCGTGGAAGCCCTCCGAAGAGGTGCGGGAGATGTTGGGTGTATAGAAATGGAATCGCCACGACAACCTCCATACGACGTGAGCGAGCTCGAAGAGTGGCTCCAGGGCGTCAGGATTTACCGAAATCCAGGAAGAGATGATCCGGGATTTCTGGATAGTGTCATGCTCCATCCTAATTTGGACTATTATTCTGCCACAATAGAATGGGATAATAGCCGTACCACCCGCATTTTGGCAAGAAAGCAGACGTGTTTCCCGATTAGGAGCAAATGCAGGGAAAACCTCTCTTTGGGAATAGGCCCGGAAAGCTATTGGGAGTGGTTCTGGGATAACCTCAACATTTCGCGCCTTGTGCAACCCTACTTCGCACGGACGGCGACATTCGATCCTGCTCTCGACGCTGCATATCCGATGGATGATAAAGCGGCGTGCTACCTCCATCATCGCGAGCGTGAAGGCCATGGATATCCCAACGGACCATCGAAGAAGATATTCAAACTCATGAAGCGGATGTACGAGGCTCAGAAATAGATTCCCCAGCCCAACTCTATCGTCGGACCAGAATTGTTTTGTGTGATCGTCCTACTCTCTTCACGCACGATCCTTCCTTCTTCTTCATGGTTCACCTGAAGATGCGCAGTCGCATGCTCGACGGTATAGCCCGCATTCACAAAAAGACTGTGCGGACCGCGCACGCGGACTTCAAGCCCGCCATAGACGGTAAGGGAAGGCGCAGTGCTGCTCGCATCGGTGAGAACTGTCGTCTGCGGACGTTCGCCCATCTCGCGGATGACGGCAAGGATAGCGTCAGAAGCATTGATATTGGTGTATAACCTGGATTGTGTCCGGAGATGCGCGATGCCGCCAAGGATGCCGATATTGAACTGAACCCGATCGTGCGGACGATAATAAACTTCGATGCCGGCGCTCACATTCATGTAAAGTCTGATGTGCGTCCCAAAGGCGATCTCCATGTCGGCAACGGGGGTGTCTGATCCGGGGGGCGTTAATTCGTAGCTTCGCTTGTATAACTCGAGCGTCGGCCCCCCGAACGCGGCAAAGGAAAGCACGGGCCCGATGCCCCAGCGTTCCCGGTGGATAAGATAATACCCGGCATGGAGCCGGAACGCGAAGATATTCTGCGATGGCCCGACTGGCTCAAAATCCGGGATCGCTCGCTCAAGGCCTGCATTGATCCGGTCAAAACCTTCCCGCGTGTCAGAGCTTACGCGGGTGATCCGCCGATAATCAAGGCCCACTCCAAGCCGCACGCGCTCATCAGAAGACTCGCATGTTTCACGGCGCGCACACACCGGTCCCTGCGCGTATGCAGGTGATGCGCAGAGAAGCCCGGCAAGGCCAAGCGCACGAAGGGATTGTCTCATCCGTCAGGAGGCGACGCTGTTGGTTTATATTGTTTGGGATAAACTGGTACCTCTACTTCGCCTTTCTTTTCTGGATAAGCTCCCCAATTATTGCACCGATAACAAAATATACGACAAGTAAAAGAGACGCGAGGCCCAAAAACCCTACGGTTTCTGATAGGTTCGCACAAGAATTGGCAGGAGTCATTATTTGCTCAATACAGTATCCCGGTTGACCTTCCATCATCCAAAGCACACCACCGGGCTCATATTCAGCAGACCAGTATGTGCAAACTGGTACTGTAGGCTTGCACAAAAATCCATAAGGAACGATAAAACCGGAGAGAATCGGGAAGAAATGTCCGGTAACCATCATTACATTAGTTGTCCATGAAGGTGCGCCACCGTATTCTGCTATTTCTTCTGCATAAATTTCATGGATGGCCGGAAGATACATGAATATGTAAAACAGAAAAAGCAGAATGCAAACAATAACCCCCATTATTCCGCCTTGCAGCCAGGGTTTTTTCGAAAAGAACTCTTTTCGAGGATTCATGTTCTATCTGTTGATTTATGGGAGTATATAATGGTTTGCTCAGCTTTCAATTTTATCTGGTGTATGCGGTGACTGTCAGACAAGGTGGTGGAGGAGAAGCCAGAAAGCGTACCATTTTCGAGCGAAGGAATTATCCCAGTCACAGCGAAATCATTCCGAAAATTCCCGCACAACACATATTAAACACGTCGCTGCACGCGTGTCCATGTTCACGATCCTCCTCATCGCGGTCATGCTTGGTGTTATGGCTGGCATCGTGACCGGCCTCATTCCAGGTATCCATATTAACATGGTGAGCGTGCTTCTTGTCACGGTCGCACCACTGCTGCGTTTGCATACCATCATTTTACCGCTTGGCGTGTTCATCATCGCGATGGGTGTCACGCACACGTTTCTTGATGTGATTCCCGGCGTGTTCCTTGGTGCGCCCGACGCGGATGCTGCAGAAGGGGTGCTTCCCGGACACCGCCTCCTCTTGCGGGGGCATGCATACGATGCCGTCAAGCTGACAGTGATCGGAAGCCTTCTGTGCCTTCTTCTCTCCGTCGCGACGATCCCCATCCTTGTGTTTGGCATCGCAGCGGCCTATTCGTTTCTTGTTCCCCACATGGGTCTCATCCTGCTTGCGATGTCCTGCTTTATTGTGCTGCGTGATCCCACTCGGCGATGGGCGAGTCTCCTCATCTTCCTCATCTCCGGCGTGCTTGGCCTTCTTGTCCTCAATGTACTCGATCTATCTCAACCTTTATTCCCGCTCCTCTCCGGCCTCTTTGGTGTCAGCATTCTCCTGGTGAGTCTTGCGGATAAGGTCACGATTCCAAAGCAATATTACTATCCCTGGCTTCGCATCGAGAAGGGGAAGGTATCAAAGGGCGTGGCCTCTGGCTTCTTTGCTGGGCTTCTCACCTCATTCTTTCCTGGACTTGGAGCGGCGCAAGGTGCTCTCATCGCCCAGCAGTTTGTCAGGAAGATGGGGGACCGAGGATTTCTGATCATCGTCGGCGGAATCTCGACGGCGAATTTCACGCTTTCGCTTGCGACACTTCTTGCGATAGAGAAGGCGCGCAATGGGGCCATCGTCGCCCTGATGGAATTATTAGAACTCACTTTCCTTGGCGGTATAGTCTTCTTGTGCGCGGCGCTTGCCGCCGGCGGGGCCGCTACGTTCCTTGCGCTTTGGGTGTCAAAAATCTTTTCGCGGATGATTGCAAAAGTGCATTACCCGACAATCGCCATTTGTATTGTCATCCTCCTGGTCATCATGACGTTCGTGTTCTCCCATTGGACCGGTCTTCTTGTCCTTTTCACCGCGACAAGCATCGGTGTGCTCTGCGCAAAACTTCGCGTATCTAAGAGCATACAGATGGGATGTCTTCTTGTTCCTGTAACGTTGTATTTCCTTCTATAGAAAACATATGCACATCGTTTTATAGAGGGATATCATTTCCTATCATGAAGATATTTCAGTGATATCATTTCTCGACGACAGCGACGTCACGTGAAATCTCTCTTGAAATGGGGGTGCGATGATGGGGCAATGCCCGACATGCAAGAGCAAGACAATCTTGCTTGATGCAAAGACCGACGAAGGTATCATCTACACGTATGCAAAGTGCACGGTCTGTGACCACGAGGTTATCGACAAAAAGACGTTTCACGCCGTGACACAGCAAGTGAGGGCAAGCAAACGATATGGGGCGAAACTTGGTGTCTGGGGAAGATCGCTTGGAGTGCGGATCCCAAAAGAGATCGTCGTGCAGTTCGGATTGAACGAGAAAAGGGATGTGGTGTTCGTCGCCCAAAAAGATGGGGTGCGGTTGCTGTTACCGTAATGCAATCCGGTAGTTTTGTACATCCACCGAGATGTCATATTCATCTTCGATGCGCCTTACGACATCAGGAAGGATCTGCTCCTTTTTGACGGCCCGGTATCCTTGCTCAAAGAGACTATCAAACGTGTGCAGCTGACCGCCATTATTCCTGCCAAGGCGTCCCTGCGTGTGCCGTTCAAGGCGCTTTTTGAATTGGGCATTCTCTTCATTAACCTCGTCTTTGTATCCCTGCCTTGAGTTCTCCACGTCGATGACATAGAGCGCGGGTTGTGTGTAGGAAAAGAGAAGGTGGCGTATCTGAAAATCACGATGAAGGAGGCTCTCCGCCTCTTTGACGCCGCAAAGCGCGCCTGCATGAATGACGAGTGCTGCCTCGACGCGCAAGTCATCGTATGGCAATCCCGGCCGGACCCCCTTCTTGAGGTGATTGAGCAGCGTCGCATTCGGCGCGGTCAGATACTGCATAATGACTGCATCCTCCTGCGCAGCGTGCGGTGTCGGCGCGCTAAGGCTCACGTCACTTTCCAGCGAGTGCGTCTCCAGCACGTCCTGCCATGTGCGGAGCATCAGAAATTCCCATGCGTTCTTGAGCGAATGCCTATCCTTTCGCTTGCGAAAGTATTCTTTCGATGCCGAGTAAGCAAGTTCGCTTGATGCGGCAGTCTTTGCCTGCCGCGTCTCAAAGTTTACACTCTCCGTGTCGATTGTCCGAAAGCGACGCAGAATCTCATCGAGGTTTGTTGCATCCATGGCACGTGAGGCATACTACACCTTTATAAATTTTTCTATTTATTTACTCCTCTATAGTAGTATTTATTTAGACTTTACAAGGATTTCCTTTCACCGCAAACTATTTAAATAGCCCGGAATCCACGGCGCTGATATGGAAGCTGTCATCGTCAGTTATCGCCGTGGAATTAACACCCAGACGGGCAACCAGATGATCCTTAAGGTCAAAGGGGTCGCTTCCCGCGACGCCGCTGCAAAGCTTGTCGGAAAGAATGTCGTCTGGACGAGTCCTGCAAAGAAAGAAATCAGGGGCGAGATCACGGCGGCGCACGGCAACTCCGGCTGTGTGCGGGCGCGATTCGAAAGCGGCATGCCAGGCCAGGCCAAGTCGACGAAAGTTCAGGTCGCATAATCCTGCCTTTTCTAACCCACAAGCTTAAATAGGAGTTCTCCCAAAGGTAGCAGATAGCAAGAGGTGACATCTTTGGCTGCGCAGGAGGCAAGCACGGCATTCGTGATTTTTGGCCCCATCGCGATGGGTGCTATCATAGGGCTTCTTGAGCTCATCTTCGTCCACTCCGACGAGCAGGGCATGGGCTGGTTCACTCACGGTTTGCACGGCGTGCTTGTTGCATGGATTCTTGTGTTCGTCTCGATGAACATCGGCCCCGTCTCTGCGCTTGTCGGCTACCCTCTTGAAGAGAGCTTCTGGGTGAATCTTGCCGTCCGCGTCGGTATCGGTATCATCGCGATGATCAAGGTCAAGTCCGCCGCTGCGATAGCAGGAAAGGCATCCTCGTTTGGCGAGAAGTTCTGGCACGCCGCCGTCATCGGCATCCTGATCGCAGGCTGTCCGTACGTCTGGCCATTTGCCGAACCGTTCATCCCGGCATGGCTCAACTGGACGATCAG
>CAZRZZ010000084.1:0-5463 GCA_964604755.1 uncultured Methanosarcinales archaeon
AGGAACTTCGCGGCACAGAGATCCTTGACGAGCTTAACACGCTGCACTCCCAGGGCGTTGAACTCGTCGAACCTTCCGATCTTTCAGGAAGCCTCAAAGGAAGGCACAACCTCTACAACCACCTTGAGCTAACAATCCGCAACGCAGAGGAGTCTGTCACCATGATGACGACGTCAACCGGGCTTCTCCGGAAGCTCGATGGCCTTAGCAGCACGTTTGAGAAGCTCAAGAAGCGCGGGGTGAAAATCCGCGTCGCTGCCCCCCTGACAAAAGAGGCCATAGAGGCCGCAAAGCAAATGAAGGATCTCGTCGAAATACGCCATACCGACTCGAACGCGCGATTCACCATTGTTGACAGCAAAGAGATCATCTTCATGGTGCTCAACGATGCAGAAGTCCATCAAGCATACGATGTCGGTATCTGGGTGAGTACACCATTCTTTGCCGGTGCGCTTGAAGAGCTCTTCGACCTTGCTTGGAAAGACATGAAACCCGTGGCGAACGTCAAAGTGTAGCCTTTTTGTCCTTGATGCCGTCTTTCCATAACTTTTTATAGAAGCTCGCTTCTTCGAAAGCCCATGTCATCTGGCTGGCCATGCATGTCGATGCGGCAGAGCATCTTTGATAGCTTCGATAACCTCTTTTCACATATGCTATTGTTCTTCGTTTGGTAAGGCCCGCCATGCAAACCATGGGGCCACGCAGACAGCACGGAAAGTCTCCGTGTCTTCAAACAAGTATCAGAAACCAAAAGGAGTGACGCGATGATTATCATCATGAAACCAGAGGCGCCAAGAGAAGAACTGGAAAAAATTATAGCACAGGCAAGCAGCTATGAAGGAATTACCCCAAAACCCGTCCATGGAGAGGGACAGTCCATCATCGGCCTTGTCGGCGACACCCGTCTTGTTCCTGAGCATGCGTTCGAGAAAAACCCCTATGTCCAGCACGTGCAGCGCGTGAGCTCAAAATATAAGCTCGTCGCAAATGTGCCGGGCCATGACAATGTCCGCGTGAAAGTCAATGGCTTTGAGATCGGTGGCGGGGACCTTGTCATGATGATCGGACCATGCGCTGTAGAGGATCGAGAACAGATCATGACTGCAGCGAGGCTTGTCTCCGAGTTACCGAGGGGAAATCACATCACGGGGTATGTGCTTCGCGGCGGGGCGTTCAAACCGCGGACGAACCCCCATGATTTTCAAGGAACGGGCCTTGAAGGGGTGAAGTGGATGCGTGAGGCTGGAACACAGTACGACCTGCCTATTGTCACTGAAGTGGTTGATCCACGCCATATCGAAAAGCTCTATAGCCTCGGAGTCAACGTCTTCCAGGTTGGCGCAAGAAATTCCCAGAATTTCGAATTGCTCAAAGAACTTGGCCATCAGGACCGACCAGTCCTGCTCAAGAGAGCCATGAGCGGGTCCATCGATGAACTCCTTGGCGCGGCGGAATATGTCGTCGAAAAAGGAAACAAGAATGTCATCCTCTGCCTGCGTGGTATCAAGGGGATAGATATGACATACACACGCAACGTCGTTGATGTTGGGGACGTGAGCGTCGTGCAGAAAAAAACGTGCCTGCCGGTCGTGTACGACCCAAGCCATTCAAGCGGAGCGAGGGATTTGGTGCTTGACATTGCGCTTCAGGCGATCGTCGGTGGCGCTGACGGCCTTCTTGTCGATATGCACCCCAACCCAGAGCATGCAAAATGCGATGGCCCGCAAAGCTTATACCCAAAGCAGGCATTTGGGCTTGCACGCGCAGCAAACACAGCAAAACAGATGTACAACGCGGCAAGAGAACAGTATTGTCGTGGAGAAGACGCAAAGTGAAAATGACAAAGAAATAAGTGAAACTACTCCTTGTGCTCTTCTTTTGCAGCTGGTTTTGCTTGCCTTTTGGTCTCTTTTTTTGCTGTCATCTTCCGTTTCTTTGCCGGTCTTGCAGCAGCCTTCTTTGGCTTCGTGTTCCAAACAGACAAGTCAAGTTTCTCAAATGCCTTTTTCACATCGTCATGGCTTGCCCCTTTCTTAAGCTCAACTTTTTCCGCAAGCGGCTCAAGATGATGGGGATTACATGTGCGCCGACGGACATCGCCATCGATGAGCACGGAGCGGCTATCGATGAGGTCAACAACGACACAGGTACGGCCCGCATCGCGACCTGCTGTCTTCACGCAGAGGCGTCCGATGTCGATCATTGTACATCTCCTCCATATTCAGCGGTGTTTGGGGCTTCTTCTTGCCTTGCTTCCATCCGAATGTTGCTGACGATGATGCGGCGCGAGCATACGCTGCATAGCACCCCGCCATGCGGGCGTTCAGGCCGCTTCATGGTCTTGTTCGCGGTGCGCGCCTGTGTTGATGTCATACGCGCTACCCCGTGCAAAGGGGAACCACATCCGCCGCAAACAGGACGAGAAGGTCTTTTGCGCACATAATGCACTGTATTTCTGCCGCCGGGTGTTCGCTTTGCGATACGCCGCATACTGCGTGACTTGAGCATTCCCGATACCATAGATTAACCTCATATCACCCGATGACGGCTGGAAAAACAATCCGTTTATAAAGGTTTGTCTTGGGTGCCTGTGGTTTCTCCACAGAGCTTGCCAAAGCGGCTCTGTCCTGAATCCCAAGGGTGCTGCTGTCAAGAACCACCTATAGTTGAATCAATTCCAAAAGATTGATAGGTGGTTCTTGAGCATGCTCAGAAATCGCCAATAGTCCATTGATTTTTGCGATTTCTGACACCTCATACTTCTATGCGGACAGACGCAGCAGCACCCCGCTTTGCACATTCAGGACAGAGCCTGTCAAAGCGAAATGTTTTTAAAGCCGGTTTTCCTATTTATACTTGGGGGTTACGCCGTATGGCCGCAAAGAAAGTGTCTCAGAAACTCATAGAAGACGTGGTATCTGAAGTCGCTGGAGAAGACGTCCTTCCACTTGTGCGGGTTCTCAAAAACAAGAAAAATGTCTCTGAATTTAGCCTTGCGGAGAAAATTGACACGGAAATCAACGTGACGCGGAACATGCTCTACCGTCTTTACCATGTAAATCTCGTTTCCTTTATCCGCCGCAAAGACAAGCAAAAAGGATGGTACATCTATTATTGGACATTCAAGGACAAGAGCATCAGGCAACTCATGATAAATCTCAAGAAGCAGCGCATCGAGAAGCTCTATGAGCGCCTCCGCCGCGAAAGCGGCGAGAACTTCTTCATGTGTGAGAACAAATGTATGCGCCTTTCCTTCGACCAGGCGACGGATTTCCACTATAAATGCCCGGAGTGTGGGATGCTCATGGAGCAGCAGGATAATAAAGAAGTTATCGGGAGAATCCAAGACGAGATTGAGAACCTCGAAAAAGAGCTCAATGTCAAGAACTTCCCGTTAAAGCGAATGACATGATCGGTTCAGCAACATACGCGACTGGTTCTTGAACGCGTGACATCACTTGATTTTAGCCATCCACGGGTTCTTGCGGAACACCGCCTCCAAAAACGTGTCCATAGAAAGAACCCCTAACTCGCTGATGACACCGGCGCAAACATCTGGGGGAACAAGATCAAAAGCTATGTTATTGATATGAACCCCTTTTGGTGCGTCCTCCCAGACCTCATCCGGGTCTCGGCGCTCAATCACTTCATCTTTTCCTCCCACGGTGAGTGGGTCAAATTTCCAGGAGTCCGTGCAGAAATAAACAGGGATGTTGTACTGCTTTGCAAGATCGCATGCCATCGACGTGCCAACCTTATTTGCAACGAACCCCTCTGCCGTAATTGCATCAGCTCCAAGGAGGACAAGGTCCGCCTTCCGGAGCGCATGGGACATCGCGGAATCGACGTAATGCTCGACGGGGATGTGGGCCGATGCAAGCTCCGTTGCGGTCCTGCGCCCCTGATACTTTGGCCGTGTCTCCGTATTATGGACAGCGAAGCGCGTCCCTTTTTTCCATGCTTCGGTAAGGATCGCGGTGACTGTCGATGAATGGCAGTGCGTATAGACGACCATGTTCTTCCAGATCTTCTTTGACGCTATCGCCACAATAGTCTTCGGTGATGACGTGAGGTGCTCCTGAGCGAAACGAATCGCGTCAACGACGTTTTTCTTGGCATCAATGACACGAAGATCCTCTTGCGCATCAAGGATTGGTTGCATGGAAACGTGGAGCGCATTGCGCATGGTTGGCTCCGTCGGTCGTGTGCGCACAAGCGTTTTGTGCGCATGGAGAAGATGGGTTTTAAGCTCGCTCACGGATCGCGCTTTCGATGTTTTCACGACGTCCTTGATCGCGTCAAGGGAAGCAAGCGCGACATGCTGCGCCCCCTGTATCTTCAGCGATTTGATGTCGCGGACGATCCCGCTAAATGATGCCATAGAACGAGCCGCATCACTTCTTGCGGCCCTTGCCGACCATCTTTTCGATCTTCACTTCTTCTTTGAATATGCGGCTTGCCATGCGCTCGATGTTGAGATCGATTCGTCCGATCCGACGCTCAAGAAGAACAAGGATACGCAAACTATAGACGATTGCAGCAAGCGTCCCTATAATAATCGCAAGAATCACACCATCGATTGTAAGCCCTGCCATGATGATACCACCTTTTTTGGCGGCCTCGTTGACAGTGCCGCCCTTCACCTCAATTACAGAACCTGAGTATAAAAACCTTTCTTTTTATCTGCGGCGTTTGCCATGCTGCCGTCGATGGCCCCCTGCCGCTTGCTGAAACGGGTGACTTCCTTGCTTTAGCCGAATAACGTTGAGGATGGCGACAACAAACCACACGATGTTAAGGACAGTAAACACCCATGCAGAGATATGAATGGAGTAGATGATGAGGAAAAAGGAGCCGGTGGCGTTAAGCAATGTATATGCGCGCAGCGACGTCTTCACCTTGCCGGACTCTGCAAGAAAGAATGCCAAAAGAAGGCAGAGAAGCCCCGCGACCCCGATGAAGGTAAACAAGACCATGCGAGAAAAAGAGTGTGGTGGATATAAGAACTTTTTGCTCGCCAATGCTTGATTCTTTATGGACTTTGGAACAAGAAGAAAAAATTACTTGTACAGCTTTTTCATGTCTGCCTGGAAATCTTCTCGGCACGCTGGAGCGACATATCTTTCTGCAGCACCAAGCACGTCCTCAAGCGACGGTCTGCGTGGATATGACGGCTCACGATACGGACCGTTGTTTTTTTGCGCGGCGCGCTCACGCGCGCCTTCTGTACTCTGGGCGCCTCCGGCGCTTACTACCCCGACCAGAAGCCCGTCATCGTAGCCGAGGTGGATGTCGTCGCCCGCGAGGCCGGCGTAGAGGTCGTCAACAGACCTCGCAAACAAAAGCCGCAAACCAGGACGCGAAGAAACCCACAAACCCATGTACTTCTTCATACTCCTGCCCCGGGGTTCCTGGACAAGGCGCAAGTATTCCCGGACAAGCTGTGCATTCCCTTCTGCGATA
>CAZRZZ010000085.1:0-5351 GCA_964604755.1 uncultured Methanosarcinales archaeon
ACCGGGGAACATTCGCAATATCCGAAAGCTCACCCGCCGTCGACACCCCACGGGAGAGAAGCGCTGCCCAAACCTTTACTTCGTAAAGATTCAGCGAGAAATAACGGCGAAGTTTATTCAAGAACTCTTCTTTTACAATCATGTGTCCGACCCCCCTTTTTCCACATATGCCTTTTACCCGCGTTGGGAATGACTAAATGATACCACTATTAATATGTTATGTTTTTTTACTGTTGCCCAGACACAAAAGCACACCTTTCCCTCCGTCAGTCTTTGCCAGCAATGGCCTGTGAGCAAAGGAACGAGTGCGAAATGTGGTATATAAAATTTCTCCTCTTGGTTGCTTTGTGCTGTTCATTCTTTTTCAAGAAAATTTATATAGTGCGCCAGACGTATGGTGATAGAGCAAGCGCAGCAAAAGAGGGGTGAGGGGTTGGTCAAGCAGTACCTCCGTATTATTGAGGCACAGGCACGAAAGGATCCAAGGCGCATTCTTTTCAATGAGGGCGAGGACGATCGCATTCTTGCGGCCATACGAGGCATCTGCCGACGCGGCACGGCAAGACCGCTTCTTCTTGGCCCAAAGCGCCGGATTTTGCAACGTGTCCAGCGGTTTCATGTGCCGATGGGCAAAATTGACATTATCGATCCCTCGGCGCTGGATATGAAAAGGTATGCGCAGGAGCTTTTTTTCCTTCGCAAGCATAAGGGAATGACGCTAAGCGAAGCACGACGACAGTTGGAGGACTTGAATTACTTGGGATGTATGCTCGTGCACTGCGGCGATGCTGATGGTATGGTCTCGGGCGCGGTCGGTACGACGGCGTCGCTTCTGCGGCCCGCGTTGCAGATTCTGCGCAAGAAGGGAAAGCTCGTTTCCAGTTTCTTTTTTATGAAGCGAAGGGGAAGCTCCTTTCTCTTTGCTGACCCGTCGGTGAACATCAGCCCAACGCCAGAAGAACTCGCAAGAATCGCCAAAGAGACGGCAGATACGGCAAGGAAGATATTCAACATCGCTCCACGTGTCGCGATGCTCTCCTTCTCGACACATGGGTCAGCCGACCACGAGCTTGCACGCAAGGTCGCACAAGCGACGGCGATTGCCCGCACGATGGTAAGGGGCATCCAGATCGATGGAGAGCTTCAGGCGGATGCCGCGCTCATGCATGACATTTACCGGCGCAAATGCAAAACACCCGTCCTGCGTGATCGCGCAAATGTGCTCATCTTCCCCGATCTTAATTCCGCAAACATCGCCTACAAGCTTGTGCAATGGCTTGCCGGATACGAGGCGGTCGGGCCAATCATTCAAGGGCTGCGCCATCCCGTGAACGACCTAAGCCGCGGATGCACCGTGCAGGACATCATCGACTTGGCAGCGATCACCACCGTCCAGGCCCAGTATCATGAAAAAAAGTGGGGGCACAGGAGGAAACGGTAATGCCCACGATTCTCACCATCAACACCGGCTCATCCTCCGTGAAGTACAGCGTCTTTGACGGGGACACACCCAAGCTCTCCGGTCTTATCGAGCGCATTGGAAGTGATGCCCAGCACTCTTTTGATGGAAAGCCTCGAAGAGTGCACGCGCGGACCTATGTGCAGGCATTTAGGATCGTTCTTGCCCGCATCGAAGGCGCAGGCATTACTATCGATGCCGTCGGCCATCGCGTCGTCCATGGAGGGACGATGACGGGCACGACAAGGATAACCCCAAAAACCATCGCGAAGATCAAAAAGCTCATCCCCCTTGCTCCTCTCCACAACGGGCCGGAACTCGAAGGCATCCGCATATGCCGGGCCATTTTTGCCGTTCCCCACTTTGCCATCTTTGACACGGCGTTCCACACAACGATACCGCCATACGCGTCGACATATGCGATCCCGGCGGGACTCACGAAAAAGCATGCCATCCGACGGTTCGGGTTCCACGGCATCAACCATAGTTATCTTGCGCTTGAGGCTGCGCGACATCTTCGGAAAAAGCCCCACACATGCAAGATCATCACATGCCATCTTGGCAATGGCTCTTCGATCACCGCGGTCGACGGTGGCAGGAGCGTGGATACCTCGATGGGGTTTACCCCGCTTGAAGGGCTCATGATGGGCACGCGCTGCGGAGACATCGATGCGGGGATCGTGACCTTTCTTTTGCGGAAAGGGTATCCCGCAAAGGGCATCGATTTGCTTCTGAATTTCCGTTCTGGATTGCTTGGTGTTTCCGGTCTCACAAGAGACATGCGTGAGCTTCTGGCGAGCAAGAGCGCACGCGCGAAGCTTGCGGTTGACATGTTCTGCTATCGCGTCGCAAAATACATCGGGGCGTACCTTGCCGTGCTTGATGGCGCGGATGCGATTGTCTTTTCGGCAGGCATCGGCGAGAATGCAGCGAATATCAGGGAGAAAATCCTCTTGCGCTTGCGCCATGCCGGCATCATCGTCGACAAGAGAAAAAACGCAAAGAATGCGACGACGATCACCGATCCGAAGAGCAGGATCAAGGTCTTTGTCATACCTGCCGATGAGGCACGCATGATCGCTCGGGAAGTGCATGCGGCTCTCAACGAGAGAAGATAGTTTTAGCGCCAAAGGAGGGGCACTCTGTTTTCCCCTTTGCAGACTCGTCCTTTCTCATCCGTACTCCGCATAGCGCAGCACTGCGGCGATGCCCCCGACGCCATCGAGCTTTGCGCCGCCATCGTGGTCGGAGGAGATGATGCGCACCGTTGCGCCTGCCTGCTCCGCCGTCTGTATGATAATTTCGATGCGGTCAAAATCCCCTTTTTCACGCTCGCTTCGGATGAATGCATCAGTTAGCATAAGCGTATGGATGGCGCCCGCGTATGCTTTTTTTTCCACCTCCACAAGGCCATACGCCGCCTTGCCTCCCCCGTCTGTTTTGGCGATCTCGACGAGTAACGCGTCGACAAGCTTGAGCTCCTCTGCTGCCTGCTCGTCGCGCAGCACTTGGCCGACCTCTGGTCGTTTGAGCAACTCGTCAAGTGCGTTCTGGTTGCAGGAGGAGACGGTCGCCAAAATAATTTTTTCCTTGAGCTTTTCGTCGCGCATCTGTTTGATGAAATCCTCCTTGAAGAATGCTGGGCTTGCGACGACGATGTGTGTTGGGCTCCGGGTCCTGTCATAATCGGCAAGGACGTTTTCAAATTCACGGTAGAAGTCCGATGCCTGGTGTCCCCTGTCGATTTTCTTTGCCGCACTGCCATGATGTCGGCTAAGGATGTTGTATCCAAAGCGCTTGAGCTCTGCGACGATCGCTTCGTCACGGTCCATGACTACAAGGAGGATCGCATTTGTCTTTTGCCTGGCAGACTCTTTGAGCTTCTCGATTTGATAAGGTGCCCAGCGGCTCTTCTCTATCGTGAATACGCTGGTTTCTTCGACATTGAACGTGTGATATGTGCCCTTTGCCACGTCATCTGGGCCCATCGTGACGGTGCCGGAGATGCGCAGCGCGTTTTGTTGGCGGGAAAAGTCGACCTTTTCTACATTGATCGTGATGAAGACTGGTTTTTTGACGATTTTCTGGTTCCGGTCATATTCCCTGCCGATCTTTACCTTCCGCATCGTCTTGCCGCTGATCTTGTCGCCTGGAAGGACAAGGTGAAACAAGTACCATAAGTCGTCGGGGGTTTCTACGAGCACTTTTGCCATGCCGTGCTTGAAGTCTGATTGCAGAAGTTTCATCGTCATCCGCTCTTGTGTCACTCTTGTTGTGTCACTTTGTGTTATTATCGCATTTTATGCCGTTTGACGTCCGGAATATCGCGTTCTGGCAGATCTGGCCAATAAAAACCTTTATATATTTTGCTCGCATGGTGGACAGCAGGGATAGCTATGCATATTAGAACATGGGGCCGGCGGGCGCAAGTAAGCGGGACGGGGGCAGCAGTCCTTGTCTTAATTATCGCGGCCCTCATCATCCTCTATATCCTTTTCCTTCCGCCAGAGGTGCGTGAAGAGATCCTTGAAGGAAAGGAAGCTTTGCGCCCGGGGGCGCCATCAGGCCAGGAGGTATTCTTGCTTGAAAGCCCCGGCCGCCTCGATGCTGTCGGCCAGCGCGTGATTGAGCATTCGATGCCCTCCATCCAGCTCTACAGCACGACCAATGCCCAGCTTCTGCATACGGTGCCCTCGCTTTACGTGAAGAATGGCTGGTTCGATAAGATTGAGGAGAACGTCACCTTCCGTGTTCCGGATCCGGCATTGACGAGCAATGTGATTTTCGCATTCAACACGCGCGTGCATGAAGGGCGTCTTCGCATCAAATTCGGAGGGGAAACGGTCTTTGATGATATGGTTACGACGCTCAATGTGGAGCCGATCCTCCTGCCAGATGAAATGCTTCAGGAAAGCAACACCCTCACTTTCTCTGTTGGTGACGTCGGCTGGAAGTTCTGGCACACAAACGAGTTTGTCATCGAGGACCTGACGATTACCGGAGACGTCACCGACATCTCGACACAGCAGTCAAAAGTCGTGTTCCTTGCCACGGCGACGGAAAAGAATAATCTTGAAAAGGCTTCGGTGCGCTTCTTTTCTGACTGCGATCCCGACGACGTCGGAATCCTTGATGTCTATCTTAACGGCCATAATATCTTTAGCAGTGTGCCGGACTGCGGCACCATAAGGGCGACCGAAGTATCGCCGACGCTTCTTGTGAGCGGCGAGAACACGCTTTCATTCCGCACAAGCAAAGGCGCATACCTCATCGACCATATCTCGGTGACAAGCGAACTTAAGGAGATATCCAACCCGACATACTATTTCGAGATCCAGCCGGCCATCTTTGACGAGGTCGTCTCCGGCCGTGCGCACCTTGGCCTGTATTTCGAGTTTTCAAATGACATCGACCAAAAGCGCGCGGATATTTATGTGAACGGCAACCCTCGCGCGATGGACACGCGCGACCGCATCTGGCGCCTTGGCATTGACCCGTTCATCAACGAAGGCAACAATGTCATCGAGATTCGCCCGCGCAGCACGCTTGACATCGTGAATATGCGCGTTGCGCTCGACTGACGTGCACCACTCAATCCATATACGTACTTCCAAAAGGAGAGGTGATGATAGATTCTCGGACCAAATGAACCGTGGATTGGCATTTCGTGTCGAGGACTGTCGTCGGCGACACGATGACGCCTCTTGCGGACCCGGTGGATGAGCGCGCTAAAGAGGATGCGCTCAAAAATGAGCGCTCCGCCCTCGAGGCAGAGCGCGTCCGCGAGGCAGCTTTGCACGAACGCGAATCTGCAGAGCGAGCACGGCAAGAGGTTGGGTCGGAGGGCCGACGGCTGAGTTGGCTCAAGGGAGCTGTCGGGCAGGGTGTAGGC
>CAZRZZ010000086.1:0-5343 GCA_964604755.1 uncultured Methanosarcinales archaeon
GACCAAATCAGCCGACTTCTTTCAAGCAAGGCAACAAAAGAAGAGACTGCCATGCTCCGCTATCTTTGGTGGGATATGAAGAACCAAGTTGCATTGGGCGATCTGCAAGCCTCATTCTAGATGAAGTTGCGCAATATTTAAATAAGCTTCCAAAACCACGAAACCTTGCGCCCCCGTGGCTTAGCGGTAGAGCACGTCCTTGGTAAGGACGAGATCCCGGGTTCAAATCCCGGCGGGGGCTTGTTTTTTTCACTTTTTCGCTTCAGGCGGCCCAAAACATCCTGAACGCCGCCAAAAATTTTAAATAGTCACATCACCAAAATAATCCCATGGCCATCGATACATCTGCGTTGCTTGCCATGCAATATGGGGAAAACACCGTCGTGCAATACCTTCTGGCGCTAGGCGTGTTTCTTGCCTCGTGGTGCGCGCTCTACATCTTCCGCGTCGTCATCGTCCACCGCCTTGAGGCACTATCAAAAAAGACGAAAACCGACATCGACGATGTCATCATCACCATCATCAAGCAGATCGGCTGGCCGTTCTATTTCTTCATGTCGCTCGCGATAAGCTTCCGGTTCATCGAGCGGCCGGAGTTCCTCAAGGCGGTATCGGCGAAGGTCGCGCTCATCGTCGTCGCTTATTACGCGGTCAAGGCGTCGATGGGCCTTATCGATTACGCCAAGGAGAAGGCCATCGAGAAACGCAAAAAAGAGGGCGATGGGCAGGATTATACCGTCATTAATCTTCTCAGTAAGGTCGTCAAGGTAGCCATATGGGTCGTGGCCGTGCTTGTGATCCTCTCCAACATGGGATACAACGTGAGCACGCTCGTGGCAGGCCTTGGCATCGGCGGCATCGCGATCGCGTTCGCGCTCCAAAACGTCTTATCAGACATCTTCGCGTCGTTTAGCATCTATTTTGACAAGCCATTCCAAGTTGGGGACTTCATCGTCGTCGGAAACGACATGGGGACCGTCGAGAAGATAGGGATCAAGAGCACCCGGCTGCGAAGCTCGCAGGGCGAGGAGATGATCATCTCCAACAAGGAGCTCACCGAAGCAAGGGTGCGCAATTTCAAGAAGCTTGAGCGCCGCCGCGTCACATTCAAGATCGGCGTCACGTATGAGACGAGTACAACAAAGCTCAAGAAGATCCCAGAGATAATCAAGAAGATCTTTGACAAGATCGACATGTGCGATCTTGACCGTGTGCATTTTGCGGAGTTCGCCGACTCCGCGCTCATCTACGAAATCGTCTACTTCGTCAACTCCAACGAGCACATGATTCACATGGACAAGAGGCAGGAGATCAACTTCGTGATCCGTGACGCGTTCGAGAAGGAGAAGATCGGCATGGCGTACCCGACACGGACGATTTATGTACACAAGGGATGATGCGATAGTGTCGCAAACGCATCCCTGCGCACCTTCTAACCTTAACACAAAGCGTTGAACAGCGTCCTTTACTCCCTACAATCGTCCAGAAGCGGCACAATCGAGGACGATGAGTCAAACTTTATAAATCCATTGGGGCTCTTCTTTCTACCTTGAGCTTCCGGTCATACGTGAGCAGTCTGGTTGCCGCTGCAGGCATCGCATTGTCTTTGCCAGCAGAATCACAGGATATCCAAGAAGAGTGCGAGCACGTCATCTCGCCGCTTCCCCAAAATCCCTTCGACCCAATACCCCCTAACCCCTACTGCGATGAAGAGGACCTTCCAGCGTGGGACGAAGAACTTGACTCGGCCAGGCATGATCCGAACGAAAACTTTCCGCGCTGGCAGCGAAGCGCAGGGACGACGTATCACCGTCTTGAGATTCCAAACGCCGTGCGCCTTGACATGCTTGATCTGAACATAGAGTTCTCGACGTTCTCGATCGGGACGGATGATGACGAGCGGCTCTGGAGGGGCAATGACCTTCGAGGATATGTCCGGCTCTTTGATGAGGAAGACATCACGTTTCGTGAGGGGGAGTCCAACTTTGATCTTCCGCGCCTGCTTGAGGCCGCGCGGCGTGACGTTCCCGTGATTGCACAGGAGATGCCGGGTGTCCTTAGGGATTTCTGGGATGACGTGCGAGATGCGGTGCGGCCAAGCCGGAATGATATCATTGCGGACTTTGCAGGTTTCTTTCGGCGGATCCTTCCACAATATACTCGAGACGGGGTCATCACGCCAGAAGAGGCAAGGGAGATCACAAGGCTTGTCAAGGATCATTTCGAAGAGGTGTACCACCGCGAGCTTTCGCAAGAGGAGCAGCGGGATCTCGATTCGGCGATCGGCCGGTTCCGCGAACGCACAAATGAACTCCTTGGGAGGCTTGATATTGATAACCTCATCCAAGTGATCCTCGCCGACCGCGACAACAACGTGTTCATCGGTGAACACACGTTTGGCGAATACCGTCTCCTCTTTGAGGATATGCTCCCCTTGCTGCATGTCGAACATGGCGAGAACAGCATACACGCATGGGCAGATGCGTACGCGCGCCTGCGCGCGCGCAGCGACTCGATGAGTATGTATCATTTCGATACCTCGCACGGCGAGTATATCCTGCGCCACGGAACGCTCAATGAGACGGAGTTGCTTGCCGAGGGCCATCTACGGCTGGACGCGGAATTCCATGCCGGCCGGCCCCTGCGTGATTTTGCAGGCGACGCAAGCGAGGAAGTGCTCAATGCAATCGACCAGATCGAGCTTTTGCTCGGCTACCAGCCAGTCATGATCGACGCGACCCTGGATGCACAAGCCCAAGCGAGCGTGTCACTTGAGAACAGTATCCAAGAAGCATATGAGGCAACGGTCATCGACGACGAATACCGCATTGGCTTTGGCATCTCGCACGGCTTTGTGTATCGCTTCGACCTTGATTTCATCGTTGAAGCGCGCGCGTGGGCCAATAGTCTTGAGTACGAGATCGGATCGGACATGCGAGCAGATATTGCCTTGCGCGAGGAGGAAGGACAGCAGGTGCAGGTGTGGCGCTTTATCGAAGACAGGGAGGAGGAAGGCTTCTTTGGCGCTTCGCTTGGAGCAAGATGGGAGAACCTGACCGTACGGGATTACTCCCTGCAGATGCGTTTCTCCATGCGCTCTGGCTTCGAACGGAACATGTCCACTACCAGAGGGATGGTACAACAGGAGCATCTTCGCCTGGAGCAGCGCCTCCGGCCAATGGTCCCCGGCGTGGTACGGGATTATATCCTGCGCACGGACTTCTCGATGCGCCCGGACTTCGAAGGGAACGTATCCACTGATATAGAGACAGTGCAACAGGAGCATCTTCGCATGGAACAACGTCTTGCGCCGATATTCGCGGGCGTCGCCGGTGTGCATCTTGGCCACTTCACTCTTTTTGCGACACTGCAAGACACGACGATTGGCACAGGGATGTTTGTCACATCAGACAGGGGAACAATCGAAGCGCATATCGACACCGACGGACATGTCCGCTTTGCCCACCTTGCCGCGCTCGATGGCTCCGTTGATGATGTGGAAGCGCGCGCGTTGCACCGCGACCGCCTTTTGCACGAATATTCTCTCTTCCCGGCAAGGTATGCATCAATATGGGATTTGGAGAACCAGTACCGCACATCGGCTCTTCATGGATTGTTTCTCGAATCAGGGATTGATGCGAGTTTTCTTGGAGACCCCCATGAAGCGCCGCTTGTGGCACGCCTTGGTATTATGATCGCCGACGATGGGTATGTCCGCCTTGGAGGCTTCAGCGGTGTCGACATGAGCGTGTATGGCGCATATGCGGGCGCTGGAAGCAGAGCATTTGGGGCAGATGTCGGGCTTGTCCAGGAGCGCGTCGCCGAGAGGGATTCGCTTGCAACAAGCATCGTCGTGCGAAGCCGGCTCGATATCAACCAGTTCCGCCTGCACATGACCGCAGCGGGGACGATGGTTTCACCCGGCGTCGCGAGGTATCTTCAGTATGGAGAGAACAAGTTCGGCTATACATATCAGATCTTGCTTGAGACCGTGCTGTGGTAGTTGCGCTTGAACGTATCCTGGAGCTTGCGAAACCGCAGATGCATTTCTCCATGCAATCCCCGCCTTTGCAAGCTTCCGTCGTTGACGCAGGTCTCGAGGAGCATGGAAAAAAGGCAAAGAGGGGAGTTAAAATAGTTTTGGGTTGGCTTGCATACGTTCCGACGATGCTGGAAACATTCTTTCCTTTTTGCAATCTTTTTGGATACCTCTTTTTGCAAAACAAAAGCTATAAAAGAAGCCGATTTCTTCTTTTCCCCATGAGCAAAAAAGGAAAATTTGACCCTCTCACCTTCGCAATGGCAGTCATTTTCGTTTTGCTTATTATCTGGTTTATTATGAGAGTCATGGGGAATTAAGATGCATGCCGTAAACATGAACAAGACATATGGGCTATTGACCAAGGTTGCTTATTGGCTCTTTATCGTCTTTCTTGTATACCTCGCGTTTGAACTTGCGCGCAAAATCTTTGGCGGAAGCCTTGGTTTCGAAGAGCTCGCCATCGGGCTTCTCATCACAAACCTTGGATTCTCGTTCTATCTCAAAGATTCGATCAGCAAGGTTGATGCGAAGGTAACTGGCCACATCGGATGGCACACGGGCAGGGACTCGAAAAGAACAAGAAGAGAATAATGCGGTGGGACCCCCACATGAGGCTTCGCCCCTCCACAGACCCACGCACGACATTCACAACGCTAATGCGTTGCTTAGCCCCACAAAAACCAATGCGGGAGGAGGGATTCGAACCCTCGAACCCTCTGAAGGGACAGGATCTTAAGTCCTGCGCATTTGGCCAGGCTTTGCTACCCCCGCAAAACGGACAGGGCATGGAATGTATATAAAGCTACTCCCAAAATTTTATATATCATCGTTGGCCCGTATGCCTTATGGAGTTTGGCAACCGCAAGGGATATATCTATCCGCGCCACAAGGTCGTCTACCCGCTCTTTCCGCGGCGCGGGGAATCATATCTGCCGATTCTTGAAGATTATGATCCGACCAAATTCGAAGAAGGCGAAATCGTCAGCTTCAAGAAGTTGCCTGCGCTTGGCACGCATGGGCATGCATCGCGCATCGAGAAGATTCGAAGGCAGCGCAACATCGCCAAGACGCATGGGTTCAAGTGAAATCTATTATTTGAGCCGTTTTCTATATGATTGCAGAAGAGAGCGCAGCCGCCGCGCCAAGTCTGCCGTGTCCGATGCGCAGGTGCCTGCCGCAGCGCCCCGGTTGATCTTGTAGATGAATTTGTCGATGATGCCCCGCACGAATGCTATAGCGGGGCGTCCTTCCCACCGAAACTTCGCATCGGACATGCAAAACCCTTTGAGGCCAATCTCGAC
>CAZRZZ010000087.1:0-5312 GCA_964604755.1 uncultured Methanosarcinales archaeon
GTATTATCTCCTACATCGCAAGCATGGCGCAATGGGCAGCTCTCTTTGGCGGCGCCGGCGGACGGGATGATGATGGCGCAAGCAATCTCATCGGCCTTATCATCCTTGCCGTGCTCGCACCGATCATCGCGATGATCATCCAACTTGCGATCTCCCGTTCCCGGGAATATCTTGCTGATGAAACAGGCGCGAAACTCATCAAGGATCCGCACTCGCTTGCCTCTGCGCTTGAGAAGTTGCATGCAGGAATCAAGCACCATCCGCTTCTTTTTGGGAGTCCAACGACAAGCTCCTTGTTTATCCTCAATCCCTTCTCGACGAAGGGTATTATCGCACTATTTAGCACGCATCCTCCATTCGATGAACGCGTCAAGCGGCTCCGGAAGATGCAATACTAAAAACAGCGGGATCAGGCCGTATCATCTTTTTCTTTCTCGCCATAAGGCTGGGTGAGGGTGCGCTGGATCTGTCTTGCCTTTTCCTTGCCGACCCTTGGCACATCCGCAAGCTCATCGACCGCAGCATTTGCAATGTTCTTTACGCTTCCAAAGCGCTCAAGGAGGGGTTTGGCAAGTTGCGCTCCAATCCCTGGAATCGATGAGATGATATATTCCTGCGCTTGTGCCATGGTTGCCTGCTTCTTGGCACCATGAGGATGGAATGGCTTTTGCCGCACGTCATGCTCACGCTTTGCAATCGCGGCAAGTTGGGCTGCGGTTTCGGCTTGTGTCCGCGTCCAGATGATGGGAATACCATAGCTGATAGTAATTGTCGAAAGCATGCCCCGGATGCTATTTGGGTGGATGGCGCGCTGGCCAAAGATGTCCTCCTCCCCCTCGATGATGAGCAAAGGACGCTGATAGTTCAGACGAAGCGCACGAAGCTGCAAGAGAAGACGCCCGTCGAGTAAAGAGTCGACAAAATCCTGCATCGTCTTGTACTCCACACCGACACGATCGGAAAGCATGTAGTCGCCTGCAGCAAGGCGTGTAAGTCCGATGGTAAACCCCTCATCCGAAAGGCTTCGGATGATCCGTGCCGTCCGCTCCCGGTCATCGACAAAAATAGTTATTTCGTTTGGGGGCTGTCTACATACTTGGATGGCCGTATCCACCTGCGCAAAAGAGTTAAAATGAGCGGGGGGTTGTACGCTTTTCCCGGGATGCAGGGCGTGGAATGTTTCTTTTATTTTCCTTAGTGTAATGATCATCTGCCGTTGCTTATGTTGTGCGCTCCAGCGATACGCCTCATCCCGGGTGTCCTTTGCGACAAGTACAATGACGTTCCCTTTGTCAAGGCGGCCCGTTCTTCCCCTGCGCTGGATATGCCGGATCGCGCTTGGAATTGGCTCGTAAAAGACGACGAGGTCGACTTTGGGGATGTCAAGCCCCTCTTCGGCAACGCTTGTCGCGACAAGGACATTGAATTTCCCTTCGCGGAATTCATCGAGCATCACGCGCTGCTGCTTTTGACTCATACCTGTCTTTTCTCTTTTTGCCTGACCCACAAAGAGCCGCGCTTCACAGCCATGGATCTTGGAGAGCTCTTCGACGATACATGATGCGGTGTCGCGGTATTGGCTGAAGATGATCGTTTTTTTTCCGCTTCCGATGGCCCGTTCGACGATGATATGACAAAGCGTATCAATCTTTGGGTGCTCGATCCCTGCTTTGGCAAGTGAACGGATAAGGCAGGAAGCTTCCGCAAAAAGGGGGTCAGCAACAAGATTTTTGACTGCCTTTGTCGTTGACATCCTGGCCTGTTCGTCGATACGTGCAAGGTAAGGGACAAGGCTTGCGATCCCCTGCGTCTCACACAATTCGAGAGCGTGCTGGACTTTCATCGCCTCTGAAGTGAGCGAGATGCTCTTGAGCACCTCGAAATCCTTGATGCCATTGGAGATCTCGGCATGGAGCCGTTTCTGAATCGCAAGAAGCTCAACGCGAGAGACTCTCTTTGGATTCCTGATATGGACAAATCCTATATCAATAAGTTCCCTGATCTTTTTTGCGGAACAATCCGCGATGAGCTTCTGCACGCGTTTGAACTCATCAGGAAGCGCAATGTATTTCCACTCGATGCGGACGTCCTGGATGTATGGCGCGACGTCAGGATCCATGTCTGTGCGAACCTCGACATCTTCTATGGAGAGGTTCGTGCAGACCTCGAGAATCTTGTCCATGTCGCTTCCTGGGCTCGCGGTGAGCGCGAGGATGCGGGGATACTTGGCAAGTTTTGTATACTGTTTTGCAAGAAACACATACGCATATTCGCCGACAGCTCGGTGGGCCTCGTCAAAGATGAGGAGGGATACATCAGCAAGGTCGATGCGCTTTGAGATGATGTCGTTCTCGAGGCCCTGGGGTGTGGAAAAAATGATCCTGCTTGTCTTCCACATCTCTTTGCGCCGGTTTGGCCTCACATGACCGGTGAAAACGGCAAGCTCGCATGGATCGATCGTCAGGTGTTTTTCGAAGGTGCTCCTGTGCTGGTCGGCAAGCGGCTTTGTCGGAGCAAGGAAAAGGACTTTCGAGTTTGGATAACCTTGCAGGCGCAATGCGGTGAGCATGAGCGCAATGACGGTCTTGCCCATACCAGTCGGCAATACGGTGAGTGTATTATGCCTGGCGCATGTATCAAATATGGTTTGCTGGTAGATGCGCGGACTGATCCCATGCATTGTGATTTCCTGCTTTTCCCGTTCTGCCGGCTGAACTGCCCGGGCTCCTGGGATCTGCTCGATTCGGCGCGCTGATGAAAAGTCAGAGATGAAATGATTTTTTGGGCCGGCGGGCGCTGGCGTCTGCAACAATGCCTGGTCTCTGATAATCGCTTCGGCAGTCATGAGCCTTGTTGAAATGCAGACACATAAATACTTGCCCCTGTGCGCTGTCCTGTGTGTCCTGTGGACATCGCGGCTCCACGCCTCCTGCGATGATGACAAAGTTTATAAAGCAACATACGCTTGATTAGCTTGGTGAGGTGATGGCTGACCGTGGGGAGTACCTGATTGCATGGCTTGCGGAGTTCCTCAAAAATAAGGATCTCATCCAAAGGAGAATCGCACGTATGGAACGCTTGGACGCAGGCCTTCGCGTCGAGCGCAAGGATGGGACTGCTGTTGTTTATGTCCCTGCCCCAAAACTCGATGAGGATGCCCTTGCTAAGGCAGGCGGCAAGGCCGCCGTGGGGATTATCACGTTCAATACATCTGCAAACATCGCGTTTCTCAAGAAGCGATGGGACGCATTCGCCAGCCTCGGCCGGCATGCGCAGATCATCTTCATCAACCCGGCATCGACGCGGGAGATGCGCTGGATTATCTTTCCCGCGACGCAGTCGATGCTCACCAAGGAAAAGGCGCTCCTGACCAGCATCGATGCGATACGGGCAGGGGTCGACGAGCTTACCGAAGCAGATATCCAGAAACTGGTGGAAGACCATGGATGAGATCATACGTGGATATTTCAAAAAAGGGGAAAAGCAGGGATTTAGCAGGGAATATGTCCGTGACACGCTCATCAAAAAAGGGTATGACCCGCTGCGCGTGCGCATGATTTACAATACGCTTTCTTTGAAGCCCGCCAATATCCACCCCCAAGAGCCCGACGAACGTTTTTATAATCTTCCATCGGCCGCAGAGGAGGGGGAGCGCCACACATTTGGAGGATCAAAAAGCATGCTCACTATTTTCTTGACAATCACGATCGGCGTGCTCTTTCTTGCCGGCGCTGCCACACTTTTCTTTCAGGCAGGAAAAGGGACACTGACGGGCGCCGTCGTGCTCGATGAGGCGCGGACAAAGGACGCACAGGCAGTGCTCGAAGGGATATCCGCGCGCGATGGTGAGATTGCGCGAAAGTCACGCTTCATCCAGGAGCAGCTCGATGAGGTTAGCAAGCTTGAGCTGACAAACGAGGAAAAAGCGCAAATCATCCAGCGGCAGCTGCATGAGATCCAAGAACTGCACAAGCAGATCGAAACCCAGCGCGAGGAGATCCACGCGCTGCTGTGGGATCTTATGAAAGATATTCTGAGAAAAGGACAGCGGGAGCAAAACGAGTAACGCTAAAAAAGTGTATCCTCGCACGCACTCTTGTCATGAAGAAAAACAAAGAAAGAACTTATTCGGCTTCTTCGGGGCTGTAGCTTGGCACCGCCGCGCGGCTGATGAGCATGACATCCCCAATCGACTTGACAAGCTGATGGGGAACAATCACTCCCTTTGCGCTTCCCAGTACCTGTGAAAGATACGAATTCTTTGTCGCACGGACCCGCCACCCGAAGATGCGTGTCCTTGTGAGAATGGACTCCTCGACATCACCAAAGTAATCGCCATTGTCGGTGAAAACCTTCATACTGTATGTTTCAGAAATGCGGCGCATCTTTATTTGCATTATAATCCCTCCATACACCTCATCAAAACAGTCGCTGAATAAGGAGAGAAAAGGGTATGGTTGTATATAAAGGTTTCTTACGGCAAGCACATCAGCAAATTTATAAAATTTGTCTGTCGCAAGGCATCCATGCAAAAGACAATCGACAACATTATTCTCATCGGCACATCGCACGTCGCTGAGGAGAGCGCGAGGCACATAGAACGCGTCACAAAGGAGAAACACCCCAGCATCGTCGCGGTTGAACTTGACCATGTGCGTTTTTCTGCGCTCATGCAGCCAAAAAGCAGGCGTTCTTACCTGAGCATAACAGCAATCCGCCGTATTGGCATTCAGGGATTCCTCTTCGCCCTCATTGGAGGGTTTGTGCAGCAACAGCTCGCTAAACGTGTAGGGATAGAGCCCGGCGTGGATATGAGAATCGCAATCGACACCGCCAAAAGGCACGGCGTGCCAATCGCGCTCATCGACCAGGACATCCGCATCACGCTCTCGCGCCTTTCGAAAGCAATCACCTGGAGCGAGCGTGGACGCTTTGTCATCGATATCTTCCGTGCAATCTTCTTTGCAAAACGTGAAATGAAACGGCTCGGCCTTGATGAACTTGACCTTCGCCGTGTACCTGCCGAGAAGCTCATCGAGCGGCTTACCGGAGAGCTCGCCAGGAGGTATCCGAATGTGTATCGTGTCCTCGTCGAGGAGCGAAACGAGGCTATGGCGCAAAAGCTTGCCCGCATCGCACAGGCAGAAGAGGACAAGACTATCCTTGCCGTCGTCGGCGCAGGACATGTCAAAGGCATGATCGCGATCATTCAGGGACTCAAGCGCACGCAGGAGATGGTCGATCAGGGTGAGCGTCAGGCTCTGTCCTAAAAGTGAAATGAGGGGCACTGCTGCGCTCTGTTCGCATAAAAA
>CAZRZZ010000088.1:0-5289 GCA_964604755.1 uncultured Methanosarcinales archaeon
AGTTTTGTTTGCACAACCTGCAGATTACGTTCGAGCTGCTTTTTGGTCAGCTTGACAAGGAATGGCGCTCCCATCGAGATCTGCAATGCGCGTGCGCCAAGCATGCGCGCCCGCTCGTACTTCGTGAATTTCTTCTCGTCAGCCATGATTCCACCCTTCATTGTTTGAATATCGTACGAAGCTCCTGTGCCTTCTCGAGCGCAAGAGCGGTCATCGCATCGATCTCACTAAGGCTCAGCGGGGCGTCTCCGCCCTTCTGCAACGCGCACAGCTGGCCATTTTGCATCGTCGTGACGGTGAGGCGCGCATCGAAGGCCATCTCTTCTTCCCGGGTCGGATCGACCACAAGCTGCTTTCCGATCTTGTAGACCGTGACTGGCAATGGAAGCTTGTCGATTGGAAGCTTCTGGTCCGTCTTTGCCGTGTAGTCCAGTTCAGTCCCATCGTACGCGGGAAATACCGCATCCTGCAGGGCCGCCATCGCGGCAAGGCCAGCCGCGTCGAGGAGGTTTCCGGCGTCATTGATTGTGCAGACGTCGATGACGACCATCCATGCTTTCTCGCCGACTTCGATGCACAATTGCTTCACGTCAATCGCTTTTGCCTCGCGGATGCCCCGGTCCACGACTCGGGCAAGTTCGATGGCATCGGCACCCGGAGGACCTGGCTCGAAAAGCGGGTTTGACAGCGGCAAAAGTTCGGCGTTGACCATGAGCGAGCCGACATCGGGCGTGTCCGGGTAGGGCTTGCTGATCTCAAGCTTCACCCCCGCGAGCACTTCGGTCTCTCCGATGCGGACGCGCGCGGACCCTTCGGCGCTCTTGCTGATGCCGTATTCGACCTCGACTTGTCGGAACTCGTCTGCCTTGCGGCCGTCGTAGCGCACGCCGCGGTTGAGGCATTCGATGAGGTGCGCGCGAAGGCTGTCGTTGAATCCCCACAGCGCGTTCATTGTTCCACCCCCGCGTACTTTTGCTTGAGCGCGCCGCACTGGACCTTCTGGATCATGTCGATTGCCTTCTTGGACTGCGTGATCGCATTGATGAGTTCCTCACGACTGATCTCCCCGTCCATCTGCAGGAGAGTGATCTCCCCCGTGCTTGGGATGACGGCGATGGGGATGTCCGCGACAGGACCAAGCTCGTATGCCTCCTCGGCGTAGTTGAGGTCGACAACGAGCCTGTCATCGACCTTTCCGACCGAAACGGCGGCAACCATGTCCTTCATCGGGACGCCGGCGTCGGCAAGCGCGATGCTTGCCGCGCAGATGCCTGCGCATCGGCTGCCCGCGTCCGTCTGCGGAAACTCGATGAACACGTCAACGACGGAATTGGGAAACTCCGAGAGGTCAAGGACGGGGTTGATCGCCCGCTCGGTGACCATGCTGATCTCCTTTGCCCGGCGATTTGGGCCAGGACGTACGCGCTCGCCGCTGCCCGAGAATGGCATCATGTTGTAATGGCACCGCAGGATCCCTTTTTTTGGGTCCTGCATGAACTTCGGGTGCAGTTCGCGCGGGCCGTACACGGCGGCGATCGCGACGGTCTTTCCTATTGAGAACATCGCCGAGCCGTCTGCTCGCGGAACGACACCAGCTTTTGCGCTCATCGGCCGTGGATCATCAAAATCCTTCCGGCCGTCGAATCGTTTATCATATCCCATATTATTTCACCTTTGATTGCAGGAATGCCTTGATGCGCTCGGTGAGGCCCGGCAGATGGCCTTCGGCCTCGATCTTTTTGATCGCCTCGGCGGTGACGTTCTCCATCGCTGGCTCGCCTTCAAGCCAGATGAGGCCGTTTTGTCCGACGATGAGCTTGCATCCGGTGTGCTCTTTGATCATGATGACCATGCTTCCTTCCTTGCCGATGATGCGCGGCACCTTGTTTGGGTTTACCTCGATGACGCGCCCGCCGGAGAGTTTTCGAAGCCCTGGCCCGCGCATCGTTACGTCGACGAGCTTCTGGCTTGTCACATTGCTGATCTTGCAGACGACATAGTCGCCAAGCGCGTAGAATTTGGTGAGGTCTGCGCCGCGCTCGATGAACTGGCTTGTTGCATCGCGCATGGAGAGCACGGCCTGATACGCGCAGTTGATCTCCAGGCGCCATCCGCTCATGAGCACGTCCACGACCTGGCCGACGACCGTGTCGCCAAGCTTTGGCGAGTACCGTCCCGAAAGCGGGATGATCTTGATGACCTTTCCGTCAATGCGGACAAGGCCAAGGCGGCTGCAGCGGATCTCCTCGCCGTGCCGGTATGTTCCGACGGACGGCAGGTAGTCTATGCCGGTGGCGATGACCTCGCCGGGGACGACAACATCTCGTTCTTTTGCATTCAATTGGACCATCTGTTTTTCACCTAGTATGTTGTGTTAGTAGTTGTGTGTTGTTGTGTTAGTAGTAATGCGTGTTAGTATGTTGCAATCGCGCTGGCACCATTATGGATACTATTTGGATACTATTATTGTTATGGGGACCCATCATTTTCCGACGGTGTGTGTTTCCATATACCCGTCGGTCGCATGCTTGAGCCGGTCATAAAAGTCGGCCTCAAGCCCCGCTGGTATTTCCATCACGCAGGTGTAAGACCCGTCGTCATGCCATTGCTCCTCCCTGGGCTTGGCGAACTGCCGGAGCAGGCTGACAGCCTTGCCCGCATATTGCGCCGGAATGATGACGGAGAGCTTCTTGAGGTCCATGCTGATCGGGATGATCGTGCGCAGCGCCTTGACGATGCCATCAATCTGGTCCTCGGCGCTCCTGAACTCGTCGATCTTAACTCTTGCCTCTTCCATCGCACTCTCGATACGGACGGGGGGATGCGGCAGTTTGGTTTTCGGGTCCATTGCGTTGCGCGCGATGAGATCGATGACCTTTTTGCGCTTTGTCTCCCGGACTTTCTTGCGGTACTCCTCGGTGAGCTGGATCTGCCCTTCGGTGAGGATCTTGCGCGCAATGACATCGAAATCCTGCGTGCCAAAGATGTTGGCAAGGTCGTGCTCATTTGCAAGCACGCCGTCCTTGACATCCGTGTAGATGTGCCCCTGGCTGCGCACGACCTCTGCGACCGTCACGTTCTTTCCTTCCCTGAACGTGATAGCCTTGTCGGCATCGACGGCAAGCTCGAATGTCTTGCCCCCCTTTTTGAGCCGCGCGATGTTGAAGGCCGCACGCTCGTGATCCATCGTCTGTCGTCCTTTGACGCTCATCAGCACCACCACCTTATTCTTTATATTAATGTGACCTATTAATGCTGCTTAATCTTAATCCCTTATTTCTTCTTGACTGCCTTGAGCAGCTTGTCGACGGTGCTCTTGTCCAGCTTCTTATATGTCGCGCTCTTCGCGTCGACTTGGGCGCAGTCGAGGCGCTCACAGGTAAGGTTGCCGCCGACAGCAGAGTTAAGCGCGCGGATCGCGAGCTTGAAGCCGTCTTCCATCGTAAGAGACGGCTTATATTCCTTGTTGAGCACCTCCTCGATGTCGGACTCCCCCTCGCCGATGATGCAGGCATTATATTCGAAATAGATTCCTGTCGGATCTGTCTTATAGAGGCGGGGCCCTGCCTCATCGACGCCGACGACAAGCAGGCTCACGCCAAACGGACGCAGGCCGCCGGACTGCGTGCAAATCTGCTTGAGGTCGCAGATATCCTTGACGACGGTGAGCACATCGATTGGCGAATCGTAGCTGACCCGGTGCTGCTGGCAGGTAAGCTGTGCACGTTCGACAAGGACACGCGCATCCGAGAGGATGCCACTTGCTGTCGCGCCGATATGTTCATCAACCTTGAAGATCTTCTCGACGCTTGCCGCGACAATGAGCGGGTCGATGATGCGCTTGTCCGTGACGAGAATCACGCCGTCGCCGCAGACTATGCCTATCGCCGTGCTGCCCTGACGCACGGTCTTCTTGGCGTATTCGACCTGGAGCAACCGTCCGTCAGGACTGAACATTGTGATTGCCCGATCATACCCCATGACTTGATGATTCATCGGTTCCATATGCTCTCCACCTCATGCTTTGCTTATCATGCCAGATACTCGTGTCACCTGCACAAGAGCAGGTGTGGTGCCGATTGTCGTGATCAATGCAAGGCCGGCCTTGACGTGGTCGACCGCGTCATGCGCAACGCGCAGGAGGCCTGACTGTGCTTGCGCGTCGTACTTGTCCGGCACGATCCAAAGGCCTGCCTTGGCTGTCCCTGCCTCGCCGTGCAAGGAAAGGACGGAGTTCCAGATCGAGCGGAATGCGTCCTCTTGCTTGATTGGATCAGAAGAGAGTATCTCAAATCGAAGGTATCGTTTCTTTTCTTTCAAGCTCGGCAAGAGCGGCTTGAGCCGGGATGGTTTGGCAAAGGCCATGGGTAGTCGAGTCGCATCCCCAAAACAGGCTGCTTTCTCTCTTCGTGACCCCTTGGGAGAAGGTCTCGTTTAAAAAGCTAACGGTTTTGCGGACTATTAGTACGAGGAAGTATGAAGAGCTGAAGTTATTTATAAATGAAAAGGGGGGCTGGGCATCCTCCGCTAACCTCCTCCAAAAACTCGTGTGCGCCCCAAATCCCGCACCGCCCTCTCGACCTGCCTGACGATTTCGACTTGCGACTCCCCGAAGAACTTGAGAGGCTTGCCAAACGTGATGGACACCGGCCCCCGTTTTGGCAAGAGCGCTCCGCGAGGCAGGACCTGGTTCACCCCGGACAATCGCACGGGTACGATTGGAACCTTCATCTCCGATCCGATAAGACCAATGCCGCGCTGGAACGGAAGAAGGGTATTGGTCATGCTGCGTGACCCTTCGGGGAAGAGCAGGATGCTCCAGCCATCATCAAGAAGCTCGCCGGTATAGCGAAGGGATCGCTGGAACCCCTTTGTCTGCGGGAAAGGATACCCATTGAAGAGGACCGTCACAAAATTGTAGGCAAGGATCTTTGCGACACGCTTGATTTGGTTTTTGGAGTGGAAGTATTCCTCCCAGACAGCTGGCGCGATGCGCGTACGATATGGTTTTGGCAGGTGCAGGAGAATCAGGGGCGCATCGAAGTGGCTTTGATGGTTTGCGGCAAAAACGACGGGTCCGCAAAGACCGCTGAGATTGGCGAGCCCCTCAACGTTCTTTGGAGAACAGAACACGCGGACAATAGGAAAGATAATCCCTTCTTGAATGGCGAGGCGCAGCGCGCAACACCAGCGGGAGCGCGTCCATCGCCGGAACTTCCCCTTGTGTGCACGCCGGCGCTCATGGACCATCCGCTCAAGGTCAGCGACGGTCGTCGTCCTGTCTCTTAT
>CAZRZZ010000089.1:0-911 GCA_964604755.1 uncultured Methanosarcinales archaeon
GTGTCCGCCATGAGGTTGCGGAACCGAAACCATTTATAACGATTGTCCTTTTAGGGGTCTCTCCATGTCAGCGTGTGGCTCCTTTGCGTTCGGGAATCGCGCCGTGAATGTCGATCCCTTGCCATACTCGCTTTGGACGCTGATTGTTGCGCCGTGCATCTCGACGATGCTCCTGACGATCGAAAGCCCAAGGCCTGTTCCACCGACATTGCGCGTTCGGTAATCGCTGACCTGATAGAATTTCTTCCAGATGTTCTCGATATGCTCCTCTTTGATACCGGTGCCAGTATCCTTGACCGAGAACGTCCATGCATCCTTATCCTGGTCCGCCATGAGCCAGACCGTCCCGCCCTCTGGCGTGTACTTGATCGCGTTTGTGAAGAGGTTGATGAAGACCTGCCGGAACTTGTTTGGATCGACATGGACGACAATGTTGTCCGGGATGTTGTTGATGACGATGATGTTTTTCTTCTCGGCCATTGCCGCATAGGGCTTATGGTCAGTGAGCTTGCGCAGATTGCACATTTTCTTGCGAAGCTCCGTCCTCTTGTTCTCAAGCTTGGAGAGCGTCAGGATGTCATTGATAAGCTCGCTTAGCCGATTGCTCTCTGTCGCGACGATGTTGAGCGCATCTTCCTGCTTTGGCGTGATCTTGCCAAGCTTGCCATCAAGAAGAAGCGAGAGGTAGAGCTTCATGCTCGTGAGCGGTGTTCGCAGCTCGTGGCTTACGATGCTCACGAATTCATCTTTCATACTGACGATCTCCTTTTGATGCTGATACTTGCGCTCCGTCTCGTGCAGTTTCTGCTGCAGGTGCGCCTTGTCGACGAGCTTAAGATAGACAACGCGCGTGAACAGGACGATCGCAAGAAGCGGGAACGGATGGGCAAACACGTGCAGGTACGGGTTTG
>CAZRZZ010000089.1:921-5262 GCA_964604755.1 uncultured Methanosarcinales archaeon
GCCAAAAAACCCCATATTGATGATGTTTGTGATTGGCGTGACCGTGTAGACAAGAAACGCGAACGACACGTTCCTGTTGTATTTGTCAAAGCCGTCATGGCGTGCAAGCTTGTAGAATGGGTAGGTGAGGATGGCGACTTTGATTATCTCAAGGGATAAGAAGAACATGCGGGTCTCCACCGCGTGCACCGGCAGAGCGGAAAAGTAAGCAAGCCACGCGGTTTCATAGACGGCAAAGACGGCCGCGGCGCCGGCAAGGCCGATGCGCATGTTGCGGTTGAACGTCGGAGGGTTATGCTGGAACAGGGGATACGTGAACGCATGCGTGATGAGTACAAGGGCCAGAATCTCCATGGAGTTGATGAACACGGGAAGATAGACCCCAAGCACCTGCGGACGCATCGTCCCAAAAAGGATATTGGCCAGCGTGAATGCGGTAATAAGTTTCTCGATAGCAAGCACGGCAAAGCCGCCGATGAGGTAGGCCAGTTGTTTTGACGTTGCCCTTCCGTACTCGCTGATGATCATGTACGTGACAAGCGTCAGGAGCAGGAACGCGACAAAGACTTTGAGAAGCTCGCCAGGCAATGTGCTCAGGAACATATTGATACCATGGTAGGTATCAAGAAGCGACCCCCCTGCCGCGGCAAATGTGCTTCCGGCGGCCATTATTTTCCTCTGCGAGACGCTCACGAGAGAACGATCAGTTATCAAGCACCTGATTGATCACATGCATAAGCTCGATTGGCTCAAATGGCTTCATGATGTAATCATCCGCGCCTGCATCTATGCCGATGTCCTCATCCTCCTGCCGATTCTTGGCCGTGACCATGACGACCTTTGTCTTCGCAGTCGACGGGTCTTTGCGAAGCGCCGCAAGGACGTCCACGCCGCTGATCTTTGGCAACATCCAGTCAAGGACGACGACGTCGGGCCTGACTTTACGGATTTTCCTGAGGCCCTCCTCGCCATCATGCGCAAGGTGCACATCATAATCATCCTGGAGAATGAGTTCTTCTGCCTTGGCGATGTTCACTTCATCTTCGATGATAAGGACTTTCTTTTTCATGCTCCCACCCCACACGAGTCGTAAATATCTGGACTGGATTTATATAATTTTTGGACTTGATATAAAAAGAATGAGAGGAAAGAAGCTGTTGGATGTTGCTATTTATGCTCTTTGTGTTGTTGTTTCTTGGCTGTTTTTTTGGGAAATTTGCTTCCCCACAGCCAGAGGACAGCACCCACTCCAACAAGGACCACTCCTCCTGTAAGCAACGAGGGGTTTGCGCGCAATCGCGGCGCCTGCCCAGCCTTTGGCTCGGGAAGGGGGCATTTTTCTGGGCAAATGAGATGGTTCTCTCCAATCGCAGGATTGCAGGCCCCCCCAGCGCAGCGAACAAAGATGGAGAGGGTGTCTGAATAGTATTGCATCCCATCAGCATGCGCAACCGTCGGCCCAACAGATAGATGTCCGACGTGCCTTGGTTTTGCTTTGTATACCAGCGTCTCTGTTGCGCCTGCGGGGACCGTTATCGTCCAGCTGATTTCCGGAGGACGTGCCGCGTAGATTCCGGCAGGAACCTCCATAAATACAGGAAGTGGCTCGATAATCTCCAGCGCTGCGGCAGATTCGATGATCGTCACGCTTTTTGTCTCGGATCCTGTATTGGTAACATTAATAGAGATAGAAAAGATTTCATCAAAAGCTACCTCTGCAGGCCCGTGCTTCACAAGCACGATCTTGTCATCGAGCGCAACAGGCCCTTGTGCGATAGCATCCAATGTCAACGAAAGTGCAATAATAATACCTATAAGTAGTCGCATCTTAACACCCCGCCACCTGCTCCCGAGAGGGGCATCTGCCCATGCCCGCGTCGGTAGAGCATCCACTTCGCCTAAAAGAGCAATGCGTATAATTCCTGCCACGCACCCTCCACTTCCATCCTTCACCAGAGAAGAAATCGCCGCCCGTATTCCCGACGGTGTCAACGAACTGATACTGTGTCGCGCCGGGCAGCCACACCATGTTATACACATGTCCTGTGGCGCCCACATTCATCACCTCGTGCCGAAGAAAGCCTGCCTTCCGGAGTGCAGTCGTGACGGCCATGCTGTAATCCACGCATGATCCCGTATTGAGCACATTTATGCTGGAGTGTGCCGGCACTTCGCTGATGTGGATATTGTTCCTGCTCATGTCCGTATCATTTCTCCAGTATCCCGTATCTGAAGCCCTGCACCAAAGCGAGTCTACGGCAATGTTGCTCATTGGCCACGGCAGTGCGCGGCCATGGAAGCTTTCATTCGCGCAGAATACCGACGCGCAGCAGGTTTCAGCGCTAAAGTAGTCCTTCAGGTACATATTGCCAGAGCCGATGCCGTACACGAGGTATTTCGCCTTGCACAGCTTGAGCTTTTCCTCCGTGAGAAGGGCGCTGTCGAGTATCCGGGCAACTTCGCCAAGCGCCCGGTCGCAGACGCTGCGCTTACTGTACGTGAACCGGGTCTGTGCGGGATAACCTGAAAAAAGATCCTGCCCGTTGCAGCAGACTTCGGCATCACTAGCAAGATAGTCAAGCCGCCCGCTGCACACCTCCACACCGCTGCACGCTCTTATTCTTGTGTTATAATTGATGGACGCTCTTCCCGGACCCATGAACCAGTCGCCCTGGCATGGGGTGTCAGTAGGATAATATTTTGCAGATGTTGCTGTGCATCGTGTCTTGTCACGGACGGTTACGCGGGCAGTTTCGGCTGCCGAAATACCATAATTGTTCGTGGCATTCACCGTTACCACATGGAGGCCAGGACTCGCGAAAGTTATGGACACCGCTCCCCGACCGGGTGTTGTGAACATCGAGCGCGGCTGCCCAGAGAGTGTGGGTAATGCATCAAACCGATGCCGGCTTGTGCCATCTTTCCAAGTGACATCGACTGCAGTGATCGTCGCATCGGGCATAGGGTTTGTCACATGAAATTGCAATACGAAGCTCTCTCCGTGATTTATCGTTCTTCCGGGTGGAAGAAGCCTGATTGTTGGCGGCTCAGGTCGTATGCATGCTCCACCAACACAACGGGTGGAGCAGGGCACCTCATCGCGTCTTCTCTCACCCCGTGAACAGGTGTATTCGATCAATATCCGGTCGGATCTGCATTCGTCCGTGCGCACGGCGTCAGAAGGATACCCACCGAAGGCCCCCCATCGTGCCTCTCCTCGCGTATAGATGTTATACCCTCCATCAGTTTCTGAGCAGGCGCAGGCCCTATCCTGGCAGCCAGCGACGCAGAGATAGGAGATACCAGAAGGCTCGCCTTCAGGGCCACAGACCGATTCGTATACCGAATGGTTACCGATGCACCAATCCTCCTGCAGCACCTCGTCGATCACGGCTGGTGCGCCGCCTGGCGAGCCGGCTCCACCGGGTGATGGTAGTCCCGGAATCAAACCCCCTGCTGAATGGGCTCTTCCCGGCCGCAGAAGCTGCCCTGCCACATTCGGGTTTGAGCCGCCGTCCGTGTCGCGGCACGGGCAGCCGTCTTCAAACACGCGCATTCCTGCAGGCGTTGCTGAGCATCTGTCGCGAGCGTCGAGAACACCGTCACCATCCGAATCGCCTGCGGAGAACGGTATCATAAACGTGTACTCCTTCGTAGAATTGCTGTTCCCCATCACGTCCATTGCAGTAGCCTTATAGGTGTGGTATGTCCCTGTTGGATACGGCCCCCCATAGGAGATGCATGTCCGGGATCTGCAGGACTGGATTGTGATGTTGTCAACGATGATCTGTACGTTTGCAATGCCGCTTTCGTCGGCTGCTGTGGCCGTATAAGTGACCCTCTCCGACAACGTAGGTGCTGGCGGGACCATAATAATATCAACACGTGGGACTATTATGTCGACTGCGGAAGTTGTTTCAGAAACCGAAAAGCTGCATGCATGCCAGGGGCTTGGTGAAGCCTCTGGACCAGAGCCGCGGTACGCAGGCCAGACGCTCCAGTCTCCAGATGTCACTTCAAACGTTGTCTCGTAAGCGATTTCAGCACCCATCCCGAGAGAAGCCGAGCGTACATCATGGCCAAATTCCTGGCTTCCGGTTGGTGTATCAGCAGCCGTGGAGACCCCTTTCTTTGCATCCAAAGCAAGAGGCGCTTGGCCGACGTTCCTGAGCCTGAAGCGTACCGTAAGAGTATCCCCTTCCTTGGGTGGATCGTGCAGGGCCGTGACAGTGAAATCCTGAAGCTCGATGCCGACACCCGACGGGTGCCATGCATAGTCCGGCCCATCAAATGAGCAGATAGTTTCTGCAGCTTCTACGCTGGCCATTGATAGCAGGAAGC
>CAZRZZ010000090.1:0-5247 GCA_964604755.1 uncultured Methanosarcinales archaeon
AAACTTGTCGGACGATACAGCAGGAAATGATCCTATTGCGCCAGGCGTATTTTTCTCCCTTCTTTGGCGACAAGCCCGTCACGCACAAGCCCGTCGACAATCTCTTTTAGCCATCCAGTTTCGCTGCGCACATAGTCCTCCTTGATCTTCTTTCCAAGCGCCGCGATGCTGATTCGCTCCTCTTTTTGCAGGAGCTTGACGATTTGTGATCGGTACCATCGGTTCGACCCTTCGAATTTTGACTGGGTCGTCTTGAAGATCGAGCTTGCGACGCGCTGCATCTCTTCTTTTGTCATTGTCTTCTTGCTCACGCACTGCTCTGCGACAGGGCAGTTCTCGCAGGAGGGGCTCTTTGCCGTGCAGACCATGCTTCCAAAATCCATGAGGGCATTGTGCCAGTCGCGGCTATGCCCGTTTGGAAGGTTCTTCTTGGCAAGTTCCCCAATCTTTTCTGATGGGTTTGATCGCGGATTTCCAAGGAAAAGCCGCAGATAGATGCGCCGGATGTTCGCCTCAATGAGCACTTCATCTGCGTTGCGAGCAAAGACAAGAACGGATCGGGACGTGTACGGTCCGATGCCGGGAAGCTTGGCAAGCTCCTCGGGTGTTGCCGGCCATCCGCCGCGCTTCGCGATCTCTTTGGCGAACTCGTGAAGGTACACGGCGCGGCGGTTGTAGCCAAGCCCTGACCATTCCCTGATCACATCCATGCGAGATGCCGCCGCAAGCATATCAATCGTTGGAAACCGTGCAAGAAACGAATCGTACTTTTGGATGACGCGGTCGACCTGTGTCTGCTGCAGCATGACTTCGCTGACGAGAATCTTGTAGGGGTCCGTCGTGTGCCGCCAGGGAAGGTCGCGGCCGTTTTTCTTATACCATGACAGGATCTCGTTGTTCATCGAGCATCCTCCAGCATTGCCGTATGAACCCTATCGCGATACGCGATCCTGCAATAAATAATCCCGGATAGGCATGCACCTGCCACTGGTGGTCACGCCCGGATGCGCGGGAACGTGCATCACGAGGATCCATGAGCGGAACATGGGCACGCGTGACATATAAAGATTTGGATTGTCTTATTCGGGATGGGTTTTCAAGGTCCTATTTATCTGGTTCCAGTCACAGTAAAAACTTCTCTCGTTCAATCTCATCGATGATATAGTAGACTTGTTTGTCGCGGATCGCAAAGCGCTCTTCGAGGTCTTCGACAAAGTTCTCGAGATCGATGAACGTCTTGAAAACGCCATCGACCATGAAATCATACCCATTGTTGATCTTAAAAAGATTATTCACCGCAGAGCTGAAGGACAAAAACGCTCTTACGCCATCGCGCTGGTTTTTGTCCACTTTTAATATGATCGTCGCTCGAGCCGTATATCCCAACGACCGGAAATCCAATAATGCCGTCATCTTCGTTATGGCACCTTCAAACCCACCCTTCATCCTATCATGGATTGTCGAGACAGGAATCCTTGTGCGTTTGCTTATTTCTGTCAATTTCATTCGGGAATCTTGGCGCAGTTCGGAGAGTACGCATAGTTCTTTGGCCTTGAGCATAAGGAAAAACAGAAAGAAAATATTTATATAATTTCCGCATATTTTATGTAAAAAAAGTATAAAAATGATATGAAAAAAGAACAATTTTCACCAAAATTAGACAAGATAAGTGAAAATATTATTTTTCTCCTCTCAATAAATTCAAGGGCATCGGTATCCGATCTTGCAAAAACGCTCAACATCAACAGAAAGATTGTCGAGAACCGTGTTCAAAGACTGTATAAAAACAGATATATCAAGCCATTGCTCATCTACAATTATCCAGGCCTTCTGAAGGCAACAGTCCTCATCAAGCTTTCATGCTTCGCGCAAAAAGATATTGAAGCGATAAAGAGATTAGGCGCCCTCATCAAGGTCAAAGAATCGCTTGGTATGTACGACTTTTCTTTGCTTATCATCAAAAAAGACAGACCGGGCCTCGATTTGTTTATCCAGAAGATCAATAAACTCTTGCACCATTCTCTTCAAAACATGGATGTGGTGGCACATGACATCGAAGATACTCTTGGATACAAATCATTTTGCGGTGATTCAAGATTCCTCTCCGCATACGATTCATTGCAGTCGTCATATACACTATCCAGAGAGGATAGCACACTCATTGATATCCTAAAAGACGATCCACTTATGCCATATAAGGAACTGATGAAAAAGACAGGATGGTCTTATGCTAAAATAAGGCAATCCCTGTCCACCCTCTTAAGGAAGAAGGTTATTCGTTTCACTGTCGATCCGGACTATGATCGTCTTGATCTCGAATTCCATAACGTCCTTGCCAAGATTAATCTGGCAAAATCAGACGAATTTGAAAAATATATAACCAGCCATCCACGGATACATTGGATGAAGCGAGGATCTGGAAAATGGGATTATATCCTGTCCATCCCGACAAGGGACATCAACGAGTTCATCGATATTACACGAGAAATTCGGACAGCGAATAAGGGGATTCTTTTCGATTTCACCGCATTGATCTCAAAGATCCATGTCACGAGGAAGCATTGATAATATAGAATCAACAATCTTAAATGAATTCACAGCGACTATCCCCTTGAAGGAATTATAATCCTCAACTGCTGTTCCATCTGCATTGTCAGATACTGTCCGGATGATGAGATGGGGGGTCTCGTTTATTGCGCAGACCTGAGCGACAGCGGCACCTTCCATCTCAATACAGTCACCTTTAAGCTCGTCATAAAGATAGGTATGCCTTTTCTTGTCACGTTGCGTGAAGAACTGATCACCTGTCAAGATGCGTCCTTTGATAATCTGATGACCCTCAAGATTTGTCGCAAGGGCGAGGTCTAGCAATCTCTTATCTGCTTCAAAGATACGATAATCCGTATAGGATATCTGCCCGCGCTCAAAACCAAGCGGCGTCGCATCAAAGTCATGCTGCAGGGCATCCATACTCACAACGGCATCCCCAATTTTCAAGTTGGCATTGAGGGAACCGCCGACACCGGTGAAAAGCACTATGTTTATATCAAACCTATCGATGAGCATTTGGCAGACCATTGCCGAAAAGACTTTTCCGACTCCGCTTTTGACGATGACGACTTCATGGCCATGCATCGTGCCTTCATAGAAGGTGAAGATCTTCCACGAGGTCTCCTTCCTGCTCTCGAGGTGCTCAAGATAAGCCGTAATCTCCTCGTCCATGGCGCCGATAATGCCTATTTTTGGTGACATGGCGGAGGGTGCCAGTCGACTATTATTTATACCTTTGTGTCCATTAATTCCTCGTTAGAAAGGAGGGGTGTCGCGTCGCAAAACATAAATACTCTCTTCCCGCAAGAACACGCCATGCTCCGCTGCGGTGTCGATATCGTGCACGTACCGAGGATTGTCCGCCTTCTTGAGAACCCGGATGCTCTTGCGCGCATGCTTTGCGATGCCGAACTTGCCAGGATGGAGCCGCAGCATATCGCGGGGGTCATCGCCGCAAAAGAGGCGTTCTTTAAGGCATTCGGGATCGCGCCACCAGCCTGGCACGATATCGAGATCCGCAACAAAGAGAACGGAAAGCCGACGATCACCGTGAGCGCGCGCTTTGAGGCGCACATTGATGAATGCGATCTTTCCATCAGCCACGATGCGGACTATGCGATCGCGTATGTAGTCGTCATGACAAGGGGCAACAATGAAGACGCTCGCTGATCTTGTTAAAGCATTCCGGAGGCGAGGGGATGCTGTCGCTCTTGTGCACAAGACGGATTACCGCACATTCCGGTATTCCTTTGCTTCGCTTTACTCGCGTGCGTGCCGGTTCGCGAATGTTCTTGCAGAGCACAAGATCACAAAAGGAGACCGGATTCTTCTGTGGGGCCCAAACAGTCCGGCATGGGCAACGGTCTTTTGCGGCGCGCTCCTTGCTGGGGTCGTCCTTGTGCCGCTTGACCTTCGCTTGCAGCCAGAGGTTATCAGGAAGATCAGTTCGCAAACCAACGCAAAGGCGCTGTTCTGCACGCGCTACAAGCAAAACCCGCTTCGGATCAGGACATTTTTTCTGGAGGATGTGGAAACCTTATTGGACGCCGCGCATGCTCATGAACCGTCGACGGTGATACACCCATCTGACCTCGTGCAGATCCTCTATACCTCGGGGACGACGGGCGACCCAAAAGGGGTTATGCTCACGCACAGCAATATCACGTCTAATGTGCGTGCGATGCGCGACATCGAGCCGCTTTCCTCAAAAGACATGTTGCTTAGCATTCTTCCGTTAAGCCACATCTTCGAGCAGACGGTCGGCTTTCTCTATCCACTAAGCCAGGGAGCCTCAATCTGCTATCTTGGCTCGACCAAGGCAAGCGCGATTTATGATGCACTGCGCCGTGAACGCATCACGATCATGGTTGTCGTTCCGCGCTTTTTGGAGATGTTCAGGAAGAGCATGCTCAACCAAAGCGGGCATCTGCTGCCGATGATCGCAGGAGCCGGAAGGGTCCTGCCGCGTCCCCTCCGCCGCGCGTCATCCTTCTTTGTCCATCAGGTCTTTGGATGGCACTTCCGGTATTTTGTCGTCGGAGGAGCGCCGCTTGACACCAAGCTTGAGCGGTTCTGGACGCACCTTGGGTTTAGCATCCTTCAGGGGTATGGCCTCACGGAGACAAGCCCCATCATCTCCTGCAATACGCCTCGCGCACGAAAGATCGGCAGTGTCGGCAGGATAACCAATGGTGTCGAAGTAACCTTTGTCGATAAGGAGATTTGGGTCAAAGGCCCAAATGTCACCAGCGGTTATTACAAGAATCCATCAAAGGATAAGGCCGCTTTCGAGAAAGGATGGTTAAAGACTGGAGATCTTGGCGAACTCGACGCCGATGGTTTCCTCTTCCTGCATGGGCGCAAAAAGGACATGATCGTCACGTCGAGCGGCATCAATGTCTATCCTGAAGACATCGAAAAGGTTCTTTTGCGCATCGACGGTGTGCGTGACGCATGCGTCGTCGGAAAACGGCAGGACGGAAACGAAGAGGTCCATGCTGTCATCCTCCAAAGCAAGGATCGTGCGCCAGGCGATATCCTGCGCAACGCAAATGAAAGTCTCGATTCTGCCCAGCAGATCCAGGACATCACCGCATGGCCGTTTGAGGACTTCCCGCGCACGCCGACGATGAAGATCAAGAAGTTCGAAGTGCGTGACTATCTGGAATCCAGGCAGAAAGAAAAGGAAGAACCTGT
>CAZRZZ010000091.1:0-5176 GCA_964604755.1 uncultured Methanosarcinales archaeon
GCTTGAGGCACAGGGAAAGGATACCTCAAAACTCGATGCCGCGCTTGATGAGTTCAATGCAAACATCGATGCTGCAGTCGCTGCGTATGCAAAGGCAAAGGTCGAGTTCGAGGCCGCGCAGGAAGGCGACGACGCGAGCGTCAGGCGCGCACAGGAGCTTCACAAAGAGGCCCGTGACGCATTGCATAAAGCAAGGGATGCGCTCCGCCAGGCTGTCAAAGAGATCCGGGAGCTAAACGGATCGCTCGATGATGATGAAGAGGATGGTTCGGGCGAATCCGGCGAGCAGCAGGATGACGACAAGTCTGAAGAGGACGAGGGGGAGTCCGACGAGCAAGACGACGCATCCGATGATGCGGATGACGGGCAGCAAGGCTCCGGAAACGATGATGCCGCTGCTGACGCACAAGTCGATGCGGATGTTTCCGCCGAATCTGAAAGCGGCGTCGGATCTGAAGGCGTATCATCCCAAGTCAGCGTCTCGGCGGGTACCGGCGTTTCTGCCAGCATCTAACTTTTTCTTTTTTCCTTTTTTTTGGAAAGGTATATAAACAAAAAGCGCTGGAGGAAAATCCTATGAGAAAAGCAATAACCCTCGCAATCATCGCCTTGCTGTCAATGGTCCTTGTTGGATGCGCGATGCAGGAAATAAGGCCGGCCCGCGACGAGGGCATGCCATCGCCAGCAGCCGACTCACCTTTGCAGAGCCAAGACACATCTGCTGACGCACAGGAGGGCGCCGACGAGATGAGCGATGATCTTGCAGAAATCGATGCGCTCAATGACGACCTTACAGAGCTTGAAGGTCTTCAGGATGAGTTGGACTTCGACCTTGAATAAGGATAATTTTGGATTATAATTTTTCACTTCTTCTCAAGTCAAATAATATACGCTCTGTCCTTCCAGAGGATGATCTTGACGTTCTGGTCCTTCCTGACCGCCCCATGCGTAATGAGCGGGATTTGCTCGAACGTGTCCGGATGCAGGACAGTCGGTTTGGGGTGGGTGGTGAGGACTTTTGCCCGTCGCTTTTTGAGGATACTTATCTCCTGGAGTCGCCTGGAATCGATAGAAACCTTCCTGCGGCTCTCCACGTCGATGCCGGACACGGACTTGCCCATGCTTGTGATGTGCACCGGGCGGCCATGAATAAGGACGACGTCCCCCCTCGTGAACGGGGGCAGGGTGAGCACGGCGTTGACGCGAAAGACATCCTTGCTCGTCTGCCTATCCCTTGTGAAGAGTTGCGCCGCGACATTCAGATTCCCTCCGAACTCTTTTTGGAGCTTCTTTGCGATTGTCTGCAGATGCTTTTGGCTTGTGAGGTAAAAGTCGATGCCGTTTTTTTCCTTGCTCTCCTTGTTGATGAACACGCCCCTGTCAGAAAGCGCGTCGACATGGGCATAGAGCCTATTGATTGCCTCGCGTGAGGGGTTGCGCAATTGCAGCACCCCTTCGAAGTATTGTCCCCCTTGTCGGCCGCATGCCCGACACGTCGTGATTGAAAGCTGGAGTGGGATCTCCAGGGTCTCGTCCTTCTTGGTTGCAGCAAGGACAGGAATCTCCTGCACCTGCCCAGGCCCCCATGGTACCGTGTCTTCAGAGAACATGATCTTCGTGAGGCGCTTTCCCTTCAAGACCCGATGCGCGGCATCGCGAACCGCGTCGCCAAGGGGTATATCTTTCCAGCTCCCCCTCATCTGGATGCGACGGCAGGAATGGCATGCAGAAAGCAAAACGGTACTTGCCTTCCGCTCAGGATGGAGGATACCTGCGCATGCGGCACAGAGGTGCCCCCCCTTGCTTTTCGTTCCACACTTTGGGCAGATATCCATAGAAACCGCCAAGAGCCGCATGATTTTAAATACCTTTGGACAAAAAGGGAAAACTAGTAAAAAGAGAGACAGGCAAAAAAACGGAATCTTTATAAGGCATCGCGATCGTTTCATCCGAAATGACCGCGATGCATTGGCACCGTCTCCTCAGGCGCGTCTGGCATTTCATCTGGGAGGACGACTCCATCCTCTCATGGATTGTCAATGTCATCCTCGCATTCGTCCTTATCAAATTTGTAGTTTATCCCTTGCTTGGGCTGCTTCTTGCCACAAAATTCCCCGTCGTCGCCGTCATCTCAAGCAGCATGGAGCATGATGGACGCTTCGATGCGTGGTGGGAAAAACAGCGCGCCTGGTACGAAGAGCATGGCATCGAACGGGAGAGCTTCGAGACGTTTCCCTGGCGCAATGGCTTCAACAAGGGCGACATCATGGTCCTCCACGGGACAAAAGCGGAAAATATAAAAAAAGGTCACATCATCGTGTTTTCGACATCCATCCGCGAAGAGCCGATCATCCATCGTGTCGTCGACATCAAAAAGGATGATCACATAGTGTTTACCACAAAAGGGGACCACAATGCGCAAAGCTACGAATTTGAGCGCAGCATATCCGAGTCCCAAATGCTCGGGCGAGCCGTATTCCGCATCCCCTATCTTGGTTACATCAAAATCTGGTTCGTCGATGCGCTGCAGCTCATCGGAGCGATCCGCTAGAAAGGTGACGATGAATGTTCTGCCCAAAATGCAAGAGCCTGCTTTTGCCAAAGCGTGAAGATGGGAAGCGCGCTTTTGTATGCTCCTCCTGCAGTTATAAGTCCTCTTCGATGGAGCCCCCAAAATTCAGGGAAGCGAAAAGGGATGAGAAGGGGCTTGACATCATCGACAAGGATGAGGCAGAGACACTCCCGCTCACCGATGCTATATGCGAGAAGTGCGGACACGCAAAGGCGCGCTACTGGCTTGTGCAGACGCGCGCGTCCGACGAGCCCGAGACCAAATTCCTGCGCTGCGAGAGATGCTCCCATACATGGCGGGATTACAGTTGAACAGGGAAGACACGAACGATTTTTCCTTCAAAGAACACATCCACAACAATTCCCTTGTGATCCATGTGCGCCCTTGCGCGCCAAAGACGATGATGCGCGGCTGGGACGATGCGCGTGGCGCACTGCGCGTCGATGTAGCCGCCGCGGCGGAGAAAGACAAGGCAAACAAGGAGATTATCAAATTTTTCTCGAAGTTGCTCAAGACGGACGTGATAATCATCAAGGGAGAACGTGCCAGAGAAAAGGTTCTGAAGGTAATTGGGGAAGTGAGGTAATCCTCACGCGTTCTCGATCTGTGCGAGCACATGATCAGTCCTTTTCTTGAGGTTCTCAAGATCCCCATCGTTGATGATCGTGAAGTCTGCGTGCGCGATCGGGCCAAGAAGGTTGAGTTTCTCGATCTCTGCCTTGTCGCGTGCGATGGCGACATCCTCTGTCATGCCGCGTTCCTTGCGGCCTAATAATCGCTCGTGCCGCGTCTTCATCGGCGTGTGGATCGCAACAATAAAGAAATCCGAAAGTTTCTCGCGCAGGTACGCGTATTCTTCCATGCTGCGCATACCGTCAAGGACAACCCTATCTCCCGCAGCTTTGATGCGGGGAAGATTGAGCGCCGCATAGGCGTGCATGCCAATTTCCGCACGAAGGGACTCGCGCACGATGCGCTCATTCTCCTGCGTTAGCGCAAGCCCCCTTCTTTTCATCTCATCGTCCGTCACATCCCCGAACCGGACAATCGTGAATCCTCTCTCCTGGAAAATCTTCGCTGCCGTGCTCTTTCCGGAGCCCGGCATGCCGACAAGCGCGAGGATGGTCATCGTGGAAATGGAAATGATGCTGGTTTTGATAAGAGTATGGGCTCTGATTCAGCAACCTTTAAATATTTTCCCGGTAATAAAAAAGGAAGAAAAGAGAAGAGGTGGTGCCATGGCAAGAAAAGAGCTCTATCGACGGTGGGGAAAGATCGACGACGTCGCGACTGCGTGCGGTGTCGGCAGGCACCGATCGACGGAATGCTACGAGTACACGATCAAGCCCCTCGAAGGGAATCTTCGCGTCAAGCACGGAGTCGTATCCCTGCGAAAGTTCCGCCGGAACCAGCACGTCTACTTCTGGGAGGACAAGACTGGTAAAATATATGATGTCGTTCCAAAGATCGAGTAGGGGCCGCTGCTTCTTTCTCTTCTTCGAGCAGCGTAAAACAGGGAGAAAAAGAAAAATCAGGAAACCACGAAGGTTGTCCCAAAAGGATCAGACTTTGCCAAGGGTGGGGTCGCCTGGCTTCCATGCGACAGGACAAAGTTCGCCCGTCTGCAATGCCCGAAGCACGCGAAGCGTCTCATCGACGCTTCGGCCAACCGAAAGATCCGAGATGACGATGTAGCGCAGTACTCCTTCGGGGTCGATGATGAACGTGCCACGATATGTGATACCCTGATCCTCCTTGAGCACGCCAAAAAGACGTGAAACCGCATGCGTCGTATCTGCAAGGATGGGAAACCTGACCTCGGGAAGGTCGCGCTCGAACCACGCCTTGTGGGAGTGCGCGCTATCCGTTGATGCCCCAACGACAACGGCGTTGAGCTGCTTGAATTCCCCTTCCCTGACACCGAACCCCTTGATCTCCGTCGGGCAGATGAACGTGAAGTCCAGCGGATAGAAGAAGAGGACGACCCATTTTCCCTTATGGTCGGAGAGATCGAATTTCTTAAACTTGCCGGCCTCGTATGCGTCGCACTCAAACACAGGAACATGCTGTCCGATGGTTACGCTCATGATATCCCCCCACGTGCTGATTATAGATAGCACAGACTTGGTAATTACAGAACGCAGAAGACCACATGTTTTTAAAGTTTACTGCAAACGTACTGCCCGCAGGATTAATTATATAAATGAAGCGCCGCTTAGGAAAAAGTATGGAGGTGGACGATTGCAAGTATATCACGACATGATCAGGCACGTCCTTGAACATGGCGTGCGAAAAGAGAACCGGACGGGCGTTGCGACGATCAGCACGTTTGGCTATTTCTACAAAGTTGATCTTAAGAAAGGATACCCTCTGCTCACGACAAAAAAGATGTATTTCAATTCCATGCTCCATGAGCTGCTCTGGTATCTAAGCGGCGAGGAGCACATCAGGAATCTGCGGCGGAAGACAAAGATATGGGACGCATGGGCCGACGAGAAAGGGCACCTGGAGACCGCTTACGGCCGGTTCTGGCGGCGACTTCCGCTTCCCCAAAAAGGCCTTTCTGGAGAAAGGTGGGGAACAAAATGGATCACGGTCGACCCG
>CAZRZZ010000092.1:0-5148 GCA_964604755.1 uncultured Methanosarcinales archaeon
TGCGACCATTCATCGGGAATACCCAAACCTTCGGTATTACCTCAACGTCAAGACCCCGCTTCAGACGCTCGTCGGCGCGATCCTCAGCCCCCAAGTGCGCGACGAAGTGGTCAATGCGGCACTACCAACCCTGTTCTCTATGCATAAGACAGCCAGCGACTTTGCAGATGCGGACCTGCGCAGCATGCAGGGCATCATTAAAGACATCTCATTCTCAGCCAATAAGGCAAAATACATCAAAGAAGCATGCCGGATCCTCGTGGACGAGCATGGCGGCAACGTGCCAAGGACCGTCGAAGAGCTCACCAAGCTTCCCGGCGTCGGGGAAAAGACCGCGCACGCGATCCTCCAGAACGCTTACGGGATCGTCGAGGGCGTCGTCGTCGACACGCATGTCCTTCGGGTCGCGTACCGGCTTGGCTGGACAAGCTCACCAAAAAACGCGGACAGGGCTGCACGAGAGCTTGAGAAGATCCTTCCAAAAAAAGAGTGGAAACAGTTCCCCTGGCTCATGAAGCGCCACGGCAGAGCTATTTGCAAGGCGCCAAAGCCACTGTGCGAGAGGTGTCCCGTCAATGATCTTTGCCCAAAAAAAGGAGTAGAGGGCATCTGAAGCGATGATGAACCTTAAAAAAGAAAAATATAAAAACAAGCTCATCCATTTTCAAGCCAGCCCGCAAGACGGGCAAGGAGCAAAGAGGCGGGCTTTTGAGCCGATCAGCATGATATGGCATTCTGTTTCCGAAGGATATCTACATAATTATATCTTCTTGAGGGAGTCTTGGGAATCTCTTGTTGGGGACGACCCTCCAGATAAAAACCATGGAATAGGTGGTGCCAATGAAAAATTGGGAATATAAAGATGGGGATGACGACGACGATTTCGATGACTCGGACAATGATTGGGACTATTGAATCGTCAAATCTCTTTTTTCTTTTTCCTGGGCAGTCTGCATAGATAAAAACAGGCCTGTTTGAGGCGTTGCCCAAAAACAGTATTGTACTCCAGCAGCAAAGCTGCGAAAAAAGAGGTGAAACACAAATGGCAAAAGCCAAAAAAAGAGCATCAGCAAAAAAGAGAAGGTAAGCACTCCAGCGGTTACGGGAGATACAACCAGGGGGAACGAGGACGCATTTGCGTCCGAAAACCCACTGCATTCGTTTTTCTTTTTTATGATTCTAGAGAGTTCTCGTCTGCGCTAAAATAGATATGATACACACTATTGCCGAGCGTGACGCTAAGGGATTCCCCATCGCAGGAGACCGACATGCGCTTTGGTTGCGGACCGGATTTTCCCGAAGACACGATTGTCAGGGACTCAAGCGATCCCTGCACGGGACGGACCTCAATTGCCTCCCCAATGCGACGCACATAAATCTGTACCACCCCCTCATCGTCGAGGGAGAGATAGTCAAAGAGCACATCAAGGCTTTAGCTTAGATCGTGCGCTTCATTCACACTTGCGGTCAGGTAAATCGGATTGCACGGTATCATGGTCTGCGATGCGCCCCAGCAAGGAAACCTGCCGTTTCTGCACGTCAAGAAGCTGCTCATCAAGGTGAAGCTGCCGCTTTGCGATCTCGCGCTGTCCCATGCGGTCGCCGATGAGATAGACCATGCCCCCGGCAAGAACACCTCCAATGTACTCTTCTGGAAGCATCGTGTTATTTGTTGCCCGAAGCGCGGTCGCCACGATGGATAAGCCGCCACCATACCTCATGATATAACCCATAAAGCGTCGTAAAAGTCATCTCCATACACTTGCCCATACCAGACGGGTATTTATGCTTTCTGGACGCTCCTGGAAAATTTAAAAAGAATAGACCACAACCAGCTCGTCCATGCAAGCCGACTTCTTTCCCGAACCGGTGAAGACTATCGATGCGCGCATCAGAGCGTGGTCGCACAAGTCAGACAAGGCGCCAAGCGATTTTCTTGAAGCGGAGTGTCGCAGATTGGCGAACCTTTGGCTCGTAAGAGGGTGGACAAGGGACATACCCACTGGCCATAGACGATCATTTGATGCAGGATGGTTCGAGAGCCTGCGCAAGCGTCTCGAATGGGAGTACCAGGCATACTTTGAGCGCGATGCTGCCGAGAAAACGCTTCGGCCAAACCATTGGTGGCAGAATGTCTATGCAGGCTGCAATGCGCAGATCGAGCATTTTCTCATCGACAATGGCTTTGCGGAAGCGGCAGAAACGCTCGGCTGGACGGATCCATGGCAGAGCGTGCGGTCTGTGGAGAAAAGCTCGGTGCCTGAGCCGATTTGGCGTTACCTCATTGGCATTGGGTACCTCTACCCGGAGGAGGATTGGCTTCACATCCACCCCAATGTGATTCGTGCACAGCGTGATGGCCTCGATCAGACGACGGACTCGGCCTTCTTGACACGCGATCTTATCCGCTGCAGCCATCACCAGGCAGATGCCGCGCATCATTGGACCAACAATTCAGATCCGCTCTCCAACATCGAGACGTGGGCGTACTGGTCTGATCTTGCTGCGCTGAGCATCGCCTGGCTTCCCGAACATATCCTTTATTCCGTGGATCATTTCCGTGATGCCTCCAAGCGTGATGCGTTTGTCCAATGGCATCTTGATGCCGGCAAGAAGCTGATCCCTCAGCGCTACATCGAATTAGCACCACGGATTGAAGCACATGAGTGGTTCGTTCCCGATGAGTGCCCGGAGAATCCGCGCTGGAGATAGGAAAACGCTTTACACGTGCGCGATGCACACGATGAAGCTATCTGAAAGAAGAAGAGATGTGCAGAATCTCAGAACCATCCTTTCTTTTTGAAATAAATAAGCATGACAAGCATGATGCATATAATTATACCCCATGCAAAAAGATAACCATATTTCCATTCGATCTCGGGCATGAACTGGAAATTCATGCCGTACACGCCGGTGATGAACGAGAGAGGGATGAAGATTGTCGAGATGATTGTGAGCACCTTCATCGTCTCATTGAGCTTGTTGCTGATGCTTGACATGTACATCTCAAGAAGGCTTGCGACCATGTCGCGGAATGTCTCGACCGCGTCGATAACCTGGATGGTGTGGTCGTAGAGGTCACGAAGATAGACAATTGTATCCCTCGTGATGAGTCTGGATTCGCCGCGCACAAGGGTATTGATGACCTCGCGCAGCGGCCAGACGCTTCGACGCAGATTGATGAGCACCTGCTTGAGCCGATGGACCTCCTTGAACCTCTCAGGCGCCGGGTCAAGCGCAATCTGCTCTTCAAGCTCTTCAATCTCCTCACCGATGCTCTCGAGGATGACAAAATACTGGTCGATGACGGCATCAAGAAGCGCATGGGCAAGATAATCCGTCCCGGATCTTCGAATCGGGCCCTTCTTGTTTCGGATCCGCAGGCGCACGGGATCAAACACGTCCCCTGGCGTCTCCTGAAACGAAATGACCACTTTTTTTGATACGATGAGGCTGACCTGCTCTGCGCTGACCTTGCGCTTCTTCGTATCGTAGAAGAGCATATTAATGATGAAGAAGAGGTACGTGTCAAAATTCTCCATCTTCGGGCGCTGGCCTGTCGTGAGAATATCTTCGAGGACGAGCGGATGGATATCAAGAACCTTGCCGATCTCCTCAATCACAGAGGGGTCGTGGATGCCGGTCACGTTTATCCACGTGGTCGATGGGGAGTCCTTGTACTGCCGGCAGACCGCAACGTCCGTCGTCCTGCGCTCAGAGAGGGATGTCGCCGTATAGTCGATGATATCAAGGATGACCTTGTCCGCCTTCTTCTTCCCGGTATAGACAAGGCTTCCCGGTGGAAGCCCTGCTTTTTGGGATCGGGTGACGCGGGACATGGTTATTCGTCAATATCCTCCGCCTGTCCGGATTCCAAATGCGGCAGCGCATCTTTCATGAGCGGGAGGACTACCTCGACCTCTTCCTTGATCATGCGACCAAGCTTGCTAAAGCGCCACCCGCCCGAACCCGGACTGAGGTTCTCGCGCGAGATCTGAAGCTTTGGGATGCCTTCATTGTACGAGAAGACAGCGACGGTGAGGCGCGTCGTCTCAAGCTTTGCGGTCTTGCTGAAAATTTCCTTGTCCAGGCTCTTTTCGAATGGCATTGGTGCATTCCTCCGATGGAGCATATGACTTGCTGCGACTATAAAAATGTGACGCTGGCCTACTTAATCTTCACCCATCTCCCTTCAGGATCCTTCATGTACTGCCGCTTCACGGCGGCCCATGCGATCTTGTGTGCTGTCTCTTCCCGCGTCGATGTCGGGTCATCGCGATCCTTTGGGCTCTTGTATTTGTCCCACGCGTGGTTGTACGCCTCAAGATAGATCTTCTGCGCGCCCGTGGGAAGGTTTTTCTGCACGCTCGCAGGAAGGTCCTTGAAATTCTTGTATGGCATAAGGATACGAGAGAAAGGATGTTTTAATACCTTTGGAAACTTTTCTTACGACGCGCACACGAAAGATCGATGAGTTCTCCTGCACCGCAGCCCGGATACTCCCGCAGGTTCGCGCCGGGATACGCAAAGCCGTTGATGACAATCCGGCGCGGCTGATCGGACCGGTTCTCCCCGCTGCTATGAATCGTGTACGGATGGAACACGATGAGGTCCCCTGGTGCGGCAAAGACTGTCTCTGGTTCTTGAAGATTATATCCACTCAGGTCGAGATCCTCATCCCGATAGGAGAGGCCAAGATGGCCAAGCTTGCAGCTTTCCGGGATGAACCGCAATGCCCCATTTTCCTCTGTCGTCTCGTCGATGGCAATGACTGTCTGGACATAGGATCCCTTGCCGTTGACATCCGTCCATTCCAACGTCCCACACCGTCGGTGCGTGCTGTCCTGATGCCATGGAAAAGAGAGGCCGTCGTGGGGCATCTTGATGTGCACCTGGTTGATGAGGTGCTGCGCCGTGACGCTGCCAAGAAGGTCCGCTGCGACCGTAGTGATGCGCGGATCGCGAGCGTACATCAGAAGGACCGGCTCGGCCGCCCCTGCCCAGACGATACGCTTGAGCCTTCCTTTCTCCACAACAAATTGCGAGCCATCGATGATGACCTTGCCCTCAAGGCCATGCGACCTATCCTGGAGCCGCAAGATCGCGTCGCGCATCGTGCCGACCTCACCCGAGGTGAACACTTCCGGC
>CAZRZZ010000093.1:0-5086 GCA_964604755.1 uncultured Methanosarcinales archaeon
GAGATCATGCCTAGTCTCGTGGGCTCGGAGATGTGTATAAGAGACAGAGTAATATTCCTTGAGGCTGATGACGTCCGTGTTTGTCTTGCCAAGCTCGTTTTCCATAAAATCAAGTTTTGAGCCGATGTCAAAGAGCTCCTGAGTTAGCTCGCTTGCATCGACGCTCTCGCAGGGATGCTCTGCCATGAGCAGGTACTGCAGCTCCGAGGAGATCGTCTTTTGCGTCAGGTCCCGCTGCAGGTCATCAATCGTGCTGAGCTTTTGCGAGCTAATATAGTTCCCAATGATAATCCCGACGACAAAGATGAGCGTGGTGATTGCGAACGCTGCGACATATTTGGAAAGATGAGGTGTTGCTCCCATTGTCCTGCCCTCAGATGATTCGCTTCCCCCACGTGATCCTCTTTCCGTGCGCGAGCGTCGCGGCCGCAGCAAGCCACCAATACGCAAAGACCATCCAGTAGAGAAGCAGGAAAAACACATAGGAAACCCGAATCGGTGATTGCTCATCGGAGAAGCGTTTTGCAAGATAAATGACGGTGATGCCCGTTCCAAGCGCTATCACGCCGATGATGACAAGCGGATCTATGTTGATGAAGAAGGCATCAAACCTCCAGTACAGGAGCGACTTGATATCAAAATTGACCGCCATAAGATTGAGGACAGCGTCATAGACGTTGTTTGCTGTGTGCACGGCGACATACATGAGGAGCACAATAGCAAGTGCGACGGACACGAACGCACCAGGAAGAATGAAAAGCCCTAAGTCCTTGTATTTCGGGCTGAAGAGGTGGCGGTAGTTTGCGACGTTCTCCATGAATCCCACGTACCAACGCTTGCGTTGCGCAACAAGGGGCTTCCACGAGTTTGGCGCGGTTGTCCAAACGCACGCATCCATCGCGTTCTCAATGCGATATCCCCTGCTTTGGATGCGAAGCGCAATCTCAATATCCTCAGTGAGGTTGTGCGCATCATAACCACCATATGTGTCGAAAAATCTCTTCCGGTAGATCGTGAATGGTCCAGGCGTGACATGGATCGCATCGAAATATGCAAAGACTTTGCGCAGATAGACACCAAGAAGGTATTCGATTTGCTGGATGCGGCGCAGAAGTCCGCGTGGATGGTATACTTTGAGCGACGGGGTCACGGCCATGACGGACGGATCATCAAAATAACCAAGCATCCTCGCAAGCGCGTCCGCATCGACGAACGAGTCTGCATCAAGGCAGGCGAACACCTTGCCTGTCGCGTGCAGGAGCGCGACATTGAGAGAATCAGCCTTTCCCGTGTTCGGCTTGGCGATCACGTGCACGCCTTGCGGCCCAAACGATTTTGCAATATCAAGCGTGCCATCCCTGCTTCCGTCATCAATGACGATAATCTGCAGTTTTTCCTTTGGATACTTTAGCGCAAGGATCGATTTGATGGTCTTTGCAAGCGTCTTCTCCTCGTTATACGCGGGAACAGCAATGGTGATGGTCGGCTTGCAGGGTCCAATGCTCTCTCCTGCCTTGAGCCGGGAGCGGTTCTCGAAAAAGGCAAGGAAGAACAGGATGGATGTGTAAAGCCCAAAATAGCTCGTGATGTATGTGATGATCTCGCCGGCGGTAAGCATCATCGGTATACCTTCCAAACCTCAATAGAGTTTGTCCTATAGACCTTCTTAAATGTTTCGCCATCGCGCAGGACGAACAGGAGACCGTCGTTGCGTCCTGTCCAGACGTCTTCCTCATCGATTGCCCGATCGATGAGGACATAAGACACGTCGTACGCGTTGAGCGTGTCGACCACACGGCCAGCATTGCGCGAGGCAAACAGCTCATGCAGATCGTGCTTAATCCACGGATCCTGCTGGAAGGAGTCAAGCACGACCGGGCGGTTTGCGACTGTTTCGATGACAAAACCATAGCTAGGATGCGTCAGGACGACATCCTCAGGAGAGCTGATTTCGCGAAGGAAGCGAGCCGCGTCGATGAGCGCTTCGTCTGGGCCGGCAGCGGCAAGCCTGTCCATGTATGAAACAGTGGAGAAGAGAAGGCCGCAGATGATAAGCACAAACGTAAGGCTGCGCAGCGTCGGGATGGCCCATTGGCGGTTGCGAAGCTCAAGCAGCGCAATCGTGATGAAGACTGCTGCAAGCGGCATAAGATAGACGGCAATAACCCCGCCAAAGCCAGCCATGGCAATAATGCCAAGCCCAGCAAGAAGATATGCAGGATAATATTTGTTCTTGTATTTCCATGAGTGCACCATGCCAATGCACATGAGGATGAGCAGGAAGATCCCAAAGCCAGCATGGCCTCCAAAGTCAGCGATAGCACCGGACATTGGTGTGGACGGGATCGGGTGGTACAAGGTGAAAAAAGGCGGCCTTGCAAGGAATACGCCCCCCATGAGGAGGCCGCCGATAACGAGCGCGTGTGCACGTTCCTTCTTCACAACAAGGATGCAGGCGAGTATGAGCGCGATGACGACAAGGATATGAAAAAGATCAAAGAAGAGCAAAAGCCCCCAAGGGATAATCGATAAGGGCCACACGCGCCGTGTCAAGAACAAAGCGGATCCGAGCAAGATAAGAGCAAGCGCGAACCCGCGGGGCGTCGCTGTCGACCCGATGAAGAGAAATGTAGGGCTCAGCGTGAATGCGAGAAGCGTGATCGTTGATTCGAGCAGCGGCCGGTCGAACAAGGCAAGTATCCAGAACAAGATTCCCACACATGCAAGGCCGATCATGAGGGGAAGCGCGATCGACGCAGCTCTCATGCCGATTGTTTCCTGGAACAGATGAAGCACGACGTGGTATGGTGTGGGGTGGACCATGCGCGGCGTCGTGACCATCTCATCTTGCCATGGTGTAAGAGAATAGCCATTGTCCGCGATCCGTGCGTGCAGGTAGGCATCATACCCGATGAGTTCATCCTTGCCGCCAAGCTCGCGCAGGATATGCGGAGCGACAAGAATGATGAATGCCATGCCAATGACCACAGCGAACCATATCACCTGACGCGGCTTCTTGCCATTTGTTTTATGGCCCGTCTTTCTCATATGCGGCACCTTACTTCAAAGATCTTGATTGTGCGCCGGTTGTCATAGACCTTTCTGAAGCATCGCTCGTCGGAGACGTAGGCAACATCATCGATGCCGAACTCTTTTTTTGCGCGGTCTGATACGAGGATGTAGCGCACGTCGTATTCCGTGAGGAGCTCGAGCGCCGTGGTTTCATAGGGGGAGGTGAACATGCGGCGGACGTCGTCGTAACGATCGTCAATATTGCGCACAAGCAAGTAATTCGTGTCCATGACATTCTTGCGTTCCGCGACCCCGCTGACAAGATGGCCTTCCTTTGTCGACGAGAGGACGACTTCCCCGCCATCGGTTCTCTTTTTGAGCCACAAAAGCGCGTTGATATCATCCCGTCGCGCCGCCTCGTCTATCGATGATGCCGTCGATAGGACAGCAGGCATGATCGCTGTGACGATGAGGCTTGCAAGCAAGGTCATGGCAAGAAGCGGGGTGAGATTCACAATGCGGGTCTTCTTGAGGTATTCCGAGGCGTTCTTGTGGAACAGGGAGAAAAGGATCGCCATCGTCACGCCAAGCACCTCAAGGCCGACTTCGAGGCTGATGAGGCGCAGCCAAAGCAGCGCCGCAGTCACAAGCGAAATAGAGATGAGCAGATAGATGCGGCGGTCCTTTATCTTGAACATATTCTGTGATATCGCATACACACCGTAAATGAGCGGGATGACACCAATATTTGTGATTGCAGAAACCACGTTCATCTCCGCAAAAAACCTGCTGAGGATCTCATGCGGGATATTCTGCCAAATGACAAGCGGCCCATGCATCAAAAACGCGTTCTTGTAGAAGAGAAACTGAAGCCATGCAAAAAGAAACAGGCCGAATATGACAAGCTCCGTTTCTTGCTTGTCAGAGCCAAGGTTTTCAAGGCGAACAAACAAGAGGTACACAAGAAGAGCGAGCAGGAAGAGGCCGGTGAGGGGGGTTGTCATCGACGCGAGGACTAGCGTGACAAGAAAGTGTGACATATACCTTCTCTCCTTGATGTGCATAAAGCAGAAGACGAGGTAAAAAAGGAGGGGGATGCTCAGAGATTCGACGGCAAGCGTGTTGGTCGTTTCTCTCATGTAAATCGGGATGAACCCAACGATGAGGGCAGCAAAAAGCGATGATGCGTCGTTTCTTGTGAGGCGCTTGGCGATAAGGAATACAACGATTACTAATAGCGACGCAAGGACGTTAGGAAGGATTTTCGCGACGAGTTTGAAAGGAAGCACGGCGCCGACCGTCGCGATGAGATAATGGAAGGCTGGCGTGAACGGGTAGGAACGCCCGCTATAACTTAATGGATCGTCAAAGAGCGGAAGACCAGTTTCCTGAATTGCCTTAGCCTGGCGGATGGTGAAATACGCCTCGCTTTCGGAGAAATAAGGTGTCTGGAGAGCAAAGAAGAGCCGGATCGCGAGCACGACCACGATAATCGCGCCAACGAGCACGTGGCTTTTTCTCATCGCTTCTTTCCATGATTCACGATATAAATGCTTTTAGAAAGCTATATAAAAGATTCCACAGTTTGCGCTGACTATGGGGATGGGGCGTGTATCAACGGGAAGCGATGTTCTTGATGAGTTTTTGGATGGTGGCTACGAGACTGACGTGGTCACGACGATCTATGGCCCGGCTGGATCCGGCAAGACAACGCTGTGCCTGCTTGCGCTCATCAAGGTTATCGCATCAGGACGAAAGGTCGTCTTTATCGATACCGAAGGCGGCTTCTCGATTACGCGCCTGCAGCAGCTTTTTTCCGACTTCAAAGCGTATGTTGACAATATCTTGTTTCTTAAGCCGACGACGTTTGATGAGCAAAAGAAAGCTTTCGAGCGCCTCAGGGAGGTCGTCGATAATGAGATTGGTCTCATCATTATCGATTCGGCAAGCATGCTCTACCGGCTCGAGCTTGGGCGTCGCGACGAGGTTGCGCAGACAAACCGCGAGCTTGGTGCCCAGATCGCGATCCTCTGCGAGATTGCGCGCAAGAAGAGCATCCCGACACTTTTGACGA
>CAZRZZ010000094.1:0-5030 GCA_964604755.1 uncultured Methanosarcinales archaeon
TCATGCTCAGCCGCGCCGATGATTTCCCACGTCGGTGGCAGGGGTAAGCCGTCGCCGACCGTAAAATCATATTCGACAAGGCCGGCCCCGGAGCGCAGGTTGTTTGCGGCCTTGTCATGCCCGATCCAGCGCACGTGGTACGTGCCGTTGAACGGCTCGTCATGTGCATAGTTGACGGCATACTCGACGAACTCCGGATCGCTGTCATCGGAGGTGATGATGAGATCCTCATAGTTGATGATTGTACCGTTGAGATCGAGCGCAAGCGAGTCGGGAAGGAGGGGCGCGCCCTCTCTATTCTCACGTACAACAATCGATACCGTGTCAATCGCTCGTGACGTGTCGGACGGTCCAGGGATGCTTTCAATGACCTCCGGCGCGTTTGTATCGACGACGATGCGGCGGTACTCCGGGATGCTTGTGATGCCTGTGTCGCTCTTCGCGACGATACTCACCCAGTTCTCCCCTTCGCGAAGCGGCACCCATTCACCAAACCAGTCTCTTGGCCATGGCTTCTCCCCGTGCTGGTACGTGAAACCAGTCATACTCGGAAGCACGTCCGCCTCAAGCGGGCCATCCAGGAATGCTGTTGCACCATCCATGCGGTCGATTCCGTACATGCGCATATAATTTCCATAGCTTGTCCGGATATGGCCGGGCTCGGCATCACCATTACTGAACCAATAATAGCGGCTTGCATCGATCGCACGTCCAAACCGCACGGATTCAGCCCCTGCTGTCGCTGGCTCGACAATTGGCTGGAGGCCATCGCGCAGCATCGAGGACGCGAGGCGTGGTACGCTCACACGTGCGTCGGGCGTGCCACCAAGGTCCTCGATGCGCGGACCGGACCAGAAGAGCATCTCGGGCGTCCGCGCCATGCCATTCACGAAGCCCGTCAGGAAGATGGATGTCTGGTTTGTATAATACGTGAATTCGTCAGCATAATAGTAGACTGGATAGCCAGCATAATCCGATGTCCCCGTCGTTATCGCCCTGCCTCGCTCATCCCAATCAAGAAGTGGTTCAAGCGTGAATTCCGGAAGGTGCGTGTCAAGCTGGAACGTGAGCCTGACTGATCCAGGGTATCTCACTGGATCGGCTGCGCCAGGCGCACACATCGCACCCACTTTCTCTGTCTCGCCGTGCACGGTGATTGTCACATCATAAGGGATATCCTCTTCAGGGATATGGTCAAGGACCATCGCAAACTCGGTCGAGAACGCCTCTTCCGAGGAGATTGCAAGCACCATGGACTCGGTATATCCCGACGCGGGGTGCGAGATGGTCATGCCTGCCGTGACATCATGCACAAGCCCACGGGAGTGTGCATCGACGGTGTATTCAAGCGGTCCAAGCATATCTCTTCCAGATCTGACAGCCTCACCGGTCAGGGCATTGCGCACGGTTACCTCAAGGGGAGGTGGCATCCGGTCGATTGTCACCGCAATCACACCTGTGTCTGAATTCCCACCAATATCCATCACCGTTGTCTCGATTGTCGCGATTGTTACTGCGTCATCCGGCCCGCGGATAAGGAACGGCCCTGCCATACCCTCACCTGTTGAGGATATGGTCATTCCTGTGCGCCTGTCCGTGGCGGTCATCGAATCACACCCAAAATCATACCCTATCACGCCGAATCCTACCTTGATGTCATCATCCACACATTTGAAGAAGATGTTCTGTGTCGATCCGTACACAGTTGCTGCATCAAATTCGACGTCCGCATCGAGCGTGTTGAACGCGAGCACGCGGGGCGGCGCAAGATCCACGCTGTAGCGCAGCACGTCCTGATCGTTTCCCTCTTCGACGCTGTCAAAGACGCAACTCACATACCACTCCTTGAAACAGTTTCTGCAGCCAGCGACCGTCGCCGTGTGCACGGTGCCGCCTGTTGTACGGAACGTGAAGGGCAAGTGCCCATATCCATCGCGCCTTGGTCCATACTTGCATTCGGCGTCCGCGTCTGTTCGTACCGTGAGAACCTGGTCGCCTGTATCTGTGATCACGCCTGATGGTGTCTGCGGATGGATGCGGTTCGTGTCCGCGACGATGACTTCCTCGCCATTCGCGCGGTTGCCTGCCTCGTCCCAGCAGGTGTACTGGTAGATGTAGATGCCGTCGTCCATGCTGTAATACATGCGGGAGAATGAACGCCCGCGCTCTGCATCGATTGCATTATTGCTTGCGCTGCCGCGCCCGGCGCGAATGACACCTTGGTGCACGTCCGTGAGGATGCCGTTGCATGTGACCTCTTCTGCAGCTGATATGGTAATACCCCGGCTCCGGTCTGCGGCATCGAATGGGGGACTGGCGAAACGGATCACGGGCGCGTCCGTGTCGAGGAGGATGGGAATCTCGGTAACCTCCTCAAGATTGTGCGCCGCATCCTCGCTAAAATAACGCAATGCTCCGGGACCGGAGAGACCTTCAGGCAACACGCGCTGGAGCTTGCAGACCGTCTCAGTCCGGGGATAGCACGAGGGGCCGTCGGGCGGGTCGATGCAGAAGAATGTCGTGCCCTGCTCGCTTAAACTCACGTCCAAATCAACATTGCGTCCAAGCAGGAGCGCATCGTCCCGTACGGGGACGTCTGTTGCCGTGACAACCGTCGATGGTGGCGTGTTGTCTTTTTGGCACGCAAAGTCAAGCGAGTCGCAATCTGGCTCACCATTGTCATCTGCATCTTTGAAGCAAATGGGAGGGCCTCCTGGTGGAAGAGGCGTGAATCGGCACGTGCCATAGCGGAACGCGTCATTCGAGCGCGTCATGATCACATTTGTGCCCCCTGTTTTTATCGTTCCAGTCCATGTCACGTCCACATCGACTGGTGTTCCCCCTGTGCATGCCGTTTCGTCTGGTCCATACGACTCGCATCCAAGGTCGCGTGCGTTCTGGCATAAGAATCCGGCCGCACCCGGGGTTGGGTTTGGCGCAAGGTGGCACGCGCTGATGCCCGTGTCGCGGTTGAATCCATACATTGCACAGTTCTGCTGGTTGATATAAGTATTCTGTGCCGTGCAGCCGGTGAAGTAAGTATTATCATGCTCTCCGATCTCTGCATTGCACGCTTCACAGTCCTGATCGGCTTTATTGATTGGGCGGCACACGCCCGCGCCGACCGCCTGCGCATTTGGTGAGGGGACCCATTCGCAGCCCTCGCGTCCGACGCTGCAATGGTCCGCGTCGGCATCGCATGCGGCCTGCGAGTTGTAGTCGTAGCACGAGTCGATCTCCGAGCATAAGTGATACTTGTCCACAATCGATTTTGAGTAATCATATGCACAGCTTGGAAGCAGGTTGCACGCGCCTGCAGGGATTGTGATATCAAGGAAGCCAAAGAGCCCGAGGAATCCATTGCACTCTTCGCAGGGGCTCTGTGCAACGCATTCTGCGCCGCTTGAGAGTTCACGGCAGAACTCGCCGGGCGCACAGGGATCTTCTGTGGTGCCAGTCTCCGTGCACATAACAACTGCCGTGCGCTCATCATTACAAAACGGTACATCAAAACGGCTGCATTCGGCAGGTGCAGCCCCCGTGCACGCCGCATCGCTTGCGACCTCAACACCATTTGTGTAATGCGCTATGATCTGATAACACATCGGTGTCTCTTCAAGCTCCGGGCCTATCGAGTCACGATATTGGTATGGTTCAACAGGATCTGCAAGGCGCCGCACGACATGCCCGCTGAGCGGGTCGCAATCTGCAGAACCATCGCAACGGTAAATGTCGAACCAGGCAAGTTCGCACGTGCTCGAAAGCCCCCAGGAGATCTCGTTCTCTGATAGCAGGCGGCGCAGCACGGGCGTGAACGGGCGTCCGGGGTCGGCGATGCATGCGTACTCGCACATGCATGCGCGCGGGTCGCCCTCACCGTGGCATCTTCCACCTGTTCCACAAGCCGCATCAGGAGAGGGAGCATCCCAGTCGCATTGCTCATTGAAGAACGCCGCGTTGGGCCTTTGGACAATCCCATCACCACATATGCCGGCGGGCTCTGCTTCCGGCGCACGGCATACTTCTCCCGTCGGGCGAAGCTCGTGGGTTGCAGGATCGCAGGTATGCGTCGTGACGCGCGTGCGGTCCGGGCAGATTTCAATACGATCTGTCGTACATGGTGCAGGGCAATCATCACGATCCGCATAATCAGTTAGCGTGTCGCAGTCATTGTCGATGAAGTCCCGGCAATACCCTGCCTCACTTGCGAAATGAGGCGCAGTGCCCTCCGGTTCGGTTGCGATCGCGCGCTCATCGGGGCAGACATCCGTTGCGTCGGGCTCGCCATCCCCGTCGCGGTCATCAATAGCAGCCGCAGGGCATACCCTTCCTGAAGGGACAAAGACGCCGATCGTCTCCGGCGGGCGGATATCGCAATACGCCGTCGTGATGTTCGATCCGTCCGGGCAGGTTTCGACAAGGTCGTCTGTACAGGACTGGCAGGACATGCTATAAAGTGAAAGGGAAGGCTCATAAGAACCAATCTCGGAAAAAACGGTGAACCTCGGACTTGGGCATCCGATGCGGTACGCGGCATCACTTGAGCCTGGCGGCGTGGTGTCATAGCAGCAGACGATGTCGCAGCTTGAGATTGCACTGCAGTCTTGAATGTCAAAGTCATCTGGGGTAGTGCATTCTGTCGCATCGATAGCGTCTGTGCACGCACCAAAGCGTGAATCGACGCAGCAGCCCGCGCTTGCGGCTTGCACAAGAAGGAGGGTCGCAAAGACGAAAAAACCAGCTATGAGCAACCTCTTTTTGTGCATGATTCACCGCCTTTTCGGGCATGATTTACCATCTAAACGACGAGCCAAACCACGCCACTCTACACGCTTTTTAAGCGCATTATCCTTTATAAAGTTTTGGATGTGTAATATATACAACTATCGCAAGAAAGAGCAGCTAGCTTGTGCGACATTGGAAGCTTGTGCTGACAAGGCGGCACACCGGGGTCGAAGATGGGCAGTCGGGATCTGGTGAACCACCAACGCACTCTGTGCGGCCGACGTGGGGATTGAAGCGGCACTCCG
>CAZRZZ010000095.1:0-4891 GCA_964604755.1 uncultured Methanosarcinales archaeon
TTCATGGGCACAATCGTCACGTACGGCCGCGGAAAGAGCGTCGTGACAGCAACCGGCATGCGCACCGAGTTTGGAAAAATTGCGACATCCATCCAGACGACGACGGACGTCAAAACGCCGCTGCAAGCCAAATTCGCCCAGCTTGCCAAGCAGATCGGCGCGATGGTGCTCGTGCTCATCATCGTCGTGCTTATCGCCGGCACCGTGCAGGGCACGCTCTCCTTTAACAAGATGCTCATCTTCGCCGTCGCTCTCACCGCCTCGACGATCCCAAACTCGCTTCCGATCATTGTCACCGTCAGCCTTTCGATGGGCGCAAAACGCCTTGCCAGGAAGAACATGCTCATCAAGAAGCTTCCTGCTGCAGAGAGCCTTGGTGCTGCGACGATCATCTGCTCGGACAAGACGGGGACGATCACCAAGAACCAGATGACCGTCACGCACATCTATGTGGACGGCAAGGTCATCACCGTCAGCGGGACGGGCTACGAGCCAAAAGGCACGTTCTTTGCCGGGGATACCCAGACAAGCCCCAAAAAATTCGACCTTCTCCTTCGCATCGGCTACCTGTGCAACAATGCCAAGCTCGTCAAAAAAGAGGAGCGGCACAGCATCATCGGCGATCCGACGGAGGGAGCGCTCATCGTGCTTGGGCAGAAGGGCGGCCTCAAGGATGAGCTCGTCCAGCACCAGTACGTTCTCGTCGAGGAGCTTCCGTTCGACTCTGACCGCAAGCGCATGAGTGTCGTCGTCAAGGACCGGGATTTGGCGAAGTATCTTGTCTATACGAAGGGCGCACCGGACATGCTGCTTGACGTGTGCGGCTCATACCTTGAGAACGGAAAGGTCAGGAGGCTGACGGAGAATGACCGGAAAAAGATACGTGGCATGAACGAATCGTTCGCCAGGCAGGCGCTGCGCGTGCTTGGCTTTGCCTATAAGGAGATCAAAGAGCGGCAGGAATATCCGCTGAAGGATGTGGAGAATGATCTTATCTTCGTCGGGCTTGGCGGCATGATCGATCCGCCGCGCGAGGAGGTCAGAAGCGCGGTGGATGAGTGCCATCGCGCAGGCATCAAGGTCATGCTCATCACCGGCGACCACGCGGTCACGACACGGGCGGTTGCCGAAGAGATAGGTCTTTTCGAGGAAGGTGATCTTGTCCTGACCGGCTCCGAGCTTGAGGAGCTCTCCGATGTCGAGCTCGAGGACCAAATCGAGAGGATCCGTATCGTGGCGAGGGCGCTTCCGATCCAGAAGCTTCGCATCGTCGATGCCCTGCAGCGCCGCGGGCACGTCGTCGCGATGACCGGCGATGGCGTCAATGACGCGCCGGCGATCAAGAAGGCGGACATCGGCATCGCGATGGGGATCACCGGAACAGACGTCGCAAAAGAGGTCTCCAAGGCGATCCTCGTCGATGACAACTTCGCGACGATCGTGAGCGCAGTCGCCGAAGGCAGGAACATCTATGACAAGATGATCAAGAGCGCAAAGTACCTTCTCTCCTGCAACGCCGGCGAAATTGCCTGCGTGTTCGCCGCGATCCTGCTCAACATGCCGCTTCCGATGCTTCCCCTCATGCTCCTGCTCATGAACCTTATCACCGACGACTTCCCCGCGCTCGGCCTTGGCTTCGAGTCAGGCGAAGAGGGCATCATGGACCGGCCGCCGCGCGATGTCGGCGAGAAGCCAATCACGGCGCGCATGTTTATCGCGATCGCGGTCTTCGGGCTTATCATGGGCATCGGGACGCTCCTCATGTTCACCAAGTACAAAGACATCGATCTTGCCCATGCACAGACCGTCGCGTTCACGACGCTCGTGATGTTCCAGATGTTCGCCGTCATCAGCAGCCGCTCGATGCGCACGAAGCTCTCCAAGCTTAATCCTTTGTCGAACATGTGGCTCACCGGCGCGATCATCGCTTCGGTTCTCATCCAGGTCGCCGTCATCTACTGGAGCCCGCTGCAGGCGATCTTTGGCACCGTCGCGCTCACGAGCATGGACTGGCTCGAGATTCTTGCCGTCTCAAGCCTTGGCTTTGTCATGATGGAGGTTGGAAAGTTCTTCCTGGGCTTTGGCGCAGGAAATGCGGTGAACCATCCGGGACATGCGTAAGCTCATATGCATGGGGTTGGGTTTCTCATCAGAAAATTTATATGGCAGCGAGAGGAAGGTTTTGGTTCTCCTCGCAGGCCGCAAGGCACCGGAGGATGTGAACATGATACTATTCGAGGTAGAAGGATGAAGCGGGGAGGCGTCCAAGAAGAACGCATCGGCAATCTCACCTGTCCCGTATGCGGGCACGTCCAACCAATGATAATCCCAACATCGTCATGCCAAGCGTTCTATAGGTGTGATGGCTGCAAACGGACGATCAAAGTGGAGAAGAGCTGCTGCGTGTTCTGCGACTATGGCAACCGCCCGTGTCCTATGGCAGAGGAGCATAAAAAATGATATATAGTGATAGTGAAGCGTCCGATAAAGGTGCACCATGACGTTTGCCGACAGCTACCTCAAAGCGATCTACCACTTCTGGGCGCGCGTGTACGACTGGGTCGACCAGCGCTATGCGTTCGACCGAACATCAGTCATCGCTGAGTTAAAGATCAAAAAGGACGATAAGATTCTCGAAGTAGGCGTCGGCACCGGCCTCAACCTTGCTCATTATCCACCCGGCTGCCACGTCATGGGGGTCGATTTTTCAAAAGCAATGCTCGACAAAGCAAGGCAGAAGAATGCCCGCGCAGACGTGGCATTGCGCCTTGCCGATGCTCGGGATCTTCCTTTCAAGAATGACTCCTTCGACGCTGCGCTTACGACATACGTCCTTCGCGTCTCGCCAGAGCCTCGCCGGATCATGCACGAGGTATCCCGTGTTGTCAAGCCGGGCGGACGTTTTGTCGTTCTCGACCAATTTAAAGGAAAAAATCGGATATCCCCCACCATCATGCAGCCAATCAAGATTTTGCTTGGCTCAGGAAAAGATTATGACATCCATGATCTGATCATCGGCACATCGTGGAGGGTCGTGTCAAACGCGCGCATGGGCATCAGGGACAATACTCGTCTTGTCGTGCTTGAGAATAGAAAATGAAACTATCCAACGGGGGGTCATCCATTTGGCGAACAGCGCGTCGACCATCAAAAGATCCTTTCTCGCCGCGTCCACACGAACGCACCGAAAATGATAGCGACGACAATCTCCTCGACAAGATCGAACCAGAACAGGTTAAACCCCTCCATCCGGGGAAGGTAGTAAAGCTCGGGAAGGATAATCGCCAATGCAATCCCAAACGCCACGGCGACAAGCGGGATATTCTTCCCGATGTCGTGCGCGGCATAGATAAATGCGATACCAAGCACGACCGCCATCGCGGCGATGCTATGCATCTCAAACGCGCCGCCGGGATGCTCGTGCATGACGAAGCGGTTGAAGCTCTCCAGGCTGATGATCGCCCAGATTCCGGTGATCAGGTAGTACGCCCCATGCAGGCCAAGCGCCCAACGTGTCACCCGTGAAAACGTTCCCTTTTTCATCTTCAGTGCAGCGTCCGCTTCTTCTTCACTATAATGGCTCCGTCATCTCCCATGATGATCCCATCCGCGCCGTGTTCGCGGACCTTCTTGCTCAGTTCCATCGTGCCATCCTCTTCAAGACGACGCATCGCTGAATCAAGCTGTGCAAGCCACGCGTCCACCTGCTCATCGTGCTGCTTCCAGTCGTATGCACACATCGCCTGCATGACGCGCTCGGGCAGCAAAAGGACAGAGTTTCGGTTCGGCTCGAACACGTAGAGACTCCCTTGCCGGCGGCGCTTGTACATGAATGCCTGCTCTTGAATGTCATGGAAGATGTTCGCATTCACGTGAAGCTTGACATCATCAAGGACGCGTGCCGTGATGCTGTGCGTGGGGATCGAGCCCGGAAGATAACACTGGATCATAAGTTTCTCGAGCGCAAGCATACTTTCTTTGTGGGGGATGTCGATGTTTTCTCCATGATCACGATAGGACTGCACCGCATCGATGATCTGCTGCTTTTCATCGCCGATGAACGACAGTCCGGGCAAGAAAGTGCACTCGAGCAAAGCCTCTTTGTAGTCATCGCGAAGATCGTTCCATCCAGGAAGGTAGCGATAGTAGGTCATATGCCAAAAGAAGAAGGAAGCAGGACAAGTATATAAGGTTTGATGTGGGATTTATAGCTTGAGTGTCGTCACCTGGCTTTGGCCGTGCTCGTCCATGCTCACGCCATAAAGGAGGTCGGCCTCGCCGATGACACCGTCGTTGTGCGTGATGACGACGTATTGGGCGCGATCCGTGTACTTGCGCACTAGCTTGGCAAGGCGCTCGGAGTTCTTCTTGTCCAGCGCCGCGTCCACCTCGTCCATGATGTAAAACGAGGCGGGATCATGCTCCTGTATCGCGAAGATAAACGCGAGCGCCGTCATCGTCTTCTCGCCTCCGGACAAGGAGCGGATGTCCATATACTTGTTGCCGGTGAGCTTTACCTTGATGAGGATCCCTCCTGCGAACGGGTCATCAGGATTCTCCAATACGAGGGATGCGGCCCCTTTCGTCGACAACGCGGAGAAGATGGCCTTGAAGTGGTCATTGACGACATCAAATGTCTTCATGAACAGGTCTTTCTTTTTTGTATCGATCTCGTTCATGAGCAAGTGAATGTCCTCTTTTTCCAGGTCGAGCTTCTCTTTTTTCTCCACAAGGCCTTGATACTCCTTTTCGGCGCTCTCATAAATATCAAGCGCCTTCATGTTCACTGCGCCCATGCGGGTGAGGATGCCCTCCCAGATTCCGGTCTCCTTTCGCATCTCGGCTTCGCTCTTGCTCTCGATGACGCTGATGCCTTCGTATTGCTTGTATT
>CAZRZZ010000096.1:0-4771 GCA_964604755.1 uncultured Methanosarcinales archaeon
GTAATAGTATCGAGGGATGTGCCGGAGCAAAAGGTCTCGAGGAGCTTCGCAGGGGATCCATCGGAGGCTGTCACGCACCGATCGTAATAATACGCTTCCGTTCCGGCCGAATCGACGACGGTTGCTCGACCGGCGACGGCTTCATCAATCCCGCCGTCTGAGTCGGCACATGAAGGCCCGCCAGCCGGCGCGACTCCGGTGCACGCCGGATCAGACGTGCAATCCGCATCGGCGCAGTCCGTGTCGCCATCATGGTCATCATCTGCTCTGTTGGCGCAGATCTCCGTGATAGCGCCTGCGACGGTGCGGCATGCCGCACCGTCGACAACTGCGCCAGCACCGCAGAGCGTAAACGATTGGATCGTCCAGTGATGCGTCGTGTCACCGAGCGTGCGCGGCCCGCATCGCCAGCCCGCATCCCACTCACAGATATACACAAGCACATAATTCTCACCTGCACGGAAGCGATCAAAAGGAACAGGAAAGTCAAGCGTCGCAGTCGCGGTGCCCTCTATCCAGTTCGTTGGCGCGCCATCGACCATGTAGCGCGGCCCATCGTATTCGAATGGCACCCACCCGCCTGCGCGCTGGTCGTAGTAGTAACCTTGATAATAGATGTAATCGTCGCTGCGTGCGGACAACCAGACGGATATACGGCTTGTCACGTCGCTAAAGCCCTCCGGAGAGATCGCGAATATCATATCCCCTGTGGCAAGATCCCATGGTGGGGAGTAATCATCTGCGATGACCATCCCCGGCCGGAACGCCTGGCCGACGAGCGTGTCGGACGATCCCGGTGGTGATGGCTCCGGCGGCACTCCTTTTGGTGCGCAGCCGACGACAACGAGCATCAATGCTATGCTTGCTAAGATGACAAGCTTTTTCATGGGTTCACCTCATTCCGGGAGGAAGCGGGCCTTTGTTTGCGGCCGGCTTCTCTTGCGGTCTTTCACTTTGGAGATACAATTCTTCCGCTGCTGCTCGAATCTCTTCTTCAGGGATGTTGCTTTCTTCCTTGTGGGCTTTCCATCGCAGGATGGCCCAGACGATGGCAGCGATGGCAAGGATGACGAGCAGCGCAAGGATGGTGATACGCACATAATCTTTTTTGGCGAGAACAAGTCCGGTGCGCGGCGCTACTGCAACTTCTTCGCCTTCTTGTGGCGAGAGCTCTTCCGCGCCTTCAAGATCGGTGCCGGTCACTGTTGGTGCCGCGCCCTGCGTCGGCGTTGTGATTCCCGCAGTAGACGGCGCTTCACCCGCCTCATAAGTATATCCTTCACCAGCGCGCCGGCGCGCATAGTCACCATCTCCTCCCGTCGGAGCAGTCCCATCGCCTGATGGTGCAACGCCATCTCCTGAAGGCGGCGTGCCGGGCGTCGATGGCGCTCCTCCATCTTCGCCACTTGGGGTTCCGGGTGTTGGTGGGGCTCCCCCGTCGCCTCCACCTGGTGTACCTGGCGTCGATGGAGCAGGCGCCGACCCACTTTCTGGCGACTCCGGTGTTGGAGGGGGCGCAGGAAGCTGTGCAACAACAAGTAATACGATAAGCGTGAACGACAAAAGAAGAACGAATCCGAGCAATACCCCTTTGAACACCTCTTTCTCTGCCATTTTTATCCAAGTAAAATCAGGGTGGATGTAGATATTTAAATTTTTCGTCGAGAGCGACGACGTCAAAAAAAAGAAAAATCTCCCCCTTATGGGGGGAGCACAATGCCCTTGATAGATCGTTGGTTTGGGGGTGGTTAGAAAAACCAAGGGCAAGAAAAAATATCACCTCTTTTCCACCTTTGACATCGGCTTTAGCGCACCATCTCGATGCCGAGCTCTTCAGAGACCTTCATCGAGGATGGGCTTGGTTGACCAAAACCAGTCTTTCCGAGTATCCAAGGGGACTTGACCCCGGTGATGATGGTCATCACGGTGATCCTTCCTTTCATGTCGTCGGAGACGCGAGCGCCCCAGATCACATTCGCATCCTGGTCCATGGCCTCGGTCACAAGTTCTCCTACCCGATTGATGTCGTCGAGAGTCATGTCAGGTCCGCCATGCACGTGGATGATGGCTCCCGTCGCGCCCTGGTAGTTGATATCCAGGAGCGGATTCGAGAGCGCTCCCTGCACGGCCTCCTCGACTCTGTTTGATGTGTCGCTTGCGCCGACTCCTATTGCCGCGACGCCGCCGTCAGTCATAATTGTCTTGACGTCCGCGTAGTCGAGGTTGACCAGACTTGGTATGGCGATGGTCTCCACAATCCCTTTAATCATCGTCGAGATAAGCTCGTTTGCGACGGCAAATGCCTGCTGGACGGGCAGGTTGCCTGCGATACTCACAAGCCGGTTGTTGTCGATGACGATGACGGTGTCAGAGACCTGCCGCAGCTGCTGAAGTCCAAATTCTGCCTTGTCAATGCGCGCGCGCTCGATCTTGAATGGCATCGTGACAGTGCCGATGACGATGCTGCCCGCGTCCTTTGCGACCTTCGCGACGACGGGAGCAGCGCCCGTTCCAGTTCCGCCTCCAAGTCCGCCGCAGACAAAGACCATGTCTGCGCCTTTGAGACAGTCCTTGATCGCGGTCATACTCTCCTTCGCTGCCTCGGCTCCGCGGTTTGGGAATCCACCGCATCCAAGGCCACGTGTCAGGTCCCGCCCGATCAAGAATTTCTTATCCGAATCGGTAATGCTCAGATGCTGGGCATCTGTGTTGACTGCGATAATCTGCGCTCCAGAAATCCCTTTCTTGTAGAGCCAATTTACCATATTGTTGCCCGCTCCGCCTACACCAATCACTTTGATATTGGCTTGGCAGACTTCCATCCCAGTCTGGCTTACCTCTTGGGCGGTGTCAAGGGCATTTTTCACAATAAAATCCATGGTTCTTACCCCCTTTGTGGTTTTGGTCAATCTTTTTGGTCGGTTTTTTGTTTTGCATGTCGGATGACATGAGCGTGAAACATATAGCTACGACTAGCAAAATATTTAAATAATAGCCGTACCTTACGTTCTCTCAGAACACGGGAATACTTGCGCCAACAAGTGTTTTTCTTCACGCTCGCCAAGCGCGAAGGTGGTTTTCGCCAAACTCACTTCTTGTTGTTTTTGAACGAATCCGTGTATAAATAGTTTCTTGATGTAGAACATATATATTCCAGTTGTCAGTTCTCAATGATTTGTGAACTGTTTCTTGCCGCTACCTATTTATAGTATGCCTTGCCATGCGCCCGCATGGTGTTGTATCTCATCGGCATCGGGCTCTCTGACGAGAAGGATATCAGCCTTCGCGGAAAGGAGATCGCAGGCAAGTGCTCCAAAGTGTACCTTGAATATTACACCTCCAGGCTTGGATGCCCAATCGAAAAGATCGAGAAAGCCATCGGCAAAAAGATTTTCCTTGCCGACAGGGACCTTGTCGAAAAAAAAGCAGAAGACACGCTGCTTGAAGAGGCCAGGCTCAGCGATGTGGCGCTTCTTGTCATTGGCGACCCGATGGCGGCGACAACACACCGGGACCTTCTGCTCCGCGCACACAACGCGAACGTGAAGGTCGGCATCGTCAACAACGCATCCATATTCACGGCCGTCGGAAACACTGGCCTTGACTTGTACAAGTTCGGCAGGACGGCAAGCATCGTTTTTCCGGAAAAAAACTACCACCCCACTACCGCGTACGATGTCATCGTGCAGAACAAGAAACAGGGACTGCACACGCTCTGCCTTCTGGACATCAAGGCGGAAGAAAAACCGCCGCGCTTCATGACAGTCAATGAAGCGATCTCGATCCTGCTTGCGATCGAGAAAAAAAAGAAGAAAAGGGTGTTCACGCCCTCGACGCTTGTGGTCGGCTGCGCACGCCTTGGGTCAAATAAGTATATCATCAAGGCAGGATCGGCAAAAGAGATCCTGCACGTGGACTTTGGCAATCCGCTGCACTGCCTCATCGTGCCGGGCAAATTGCACTTTCTTGAAGAGGAGATGCTTGAATTGTGGAAGACGGATGTCTTGTCGCTTGCCTAAGGGTATGGCTCACAAACATATGCCGGGGTCGGCGAGTCCTCGTCGCTGACTTTCCGGTATTGAGTGCCGTCCGTCATATGGAAAATGCGTTGTCGGAAGTGGTCGTTGATTGCAAACGGCGAATCGATCGGATCAGTCCCGGTAATAGCAAAGAGCTTGAGGTCCTGGCAATGTCCTCGCCATGGCCGGAATGTATAATCACCATAGCTTGCCTTACCCACTGATCCAGCTCCTCTCGGAGGATCAGCGGTGTTAAGCAAGGACACGATACCGCAGTCGGCATCACAGTCAAGCGCCGGCGCATTCTTCCCAACAAAGCGCTCAAGATAAGACCACGCATCCGGGTCTGGGTCTGGCGTGTAGTTGCCGGAGAGCATGAGTGACCTGACATCTTCCGCATTAAGTTCTGGTTCGCCTAAAAACGCGGACTTGTTGATTCTATTTTTAGCTCCATTTTGCCGGTAGAGCGGGTCTTGCAGGTTGATGATGCTGAAGTTTGCGATGACGTCCGCATCGCGCCGATAGACAAGGCCGGTATGGGGATCGGTGAGGTTATACATGATTGTCGTGCGCGCCTGCAGCCACCACGGGTCGTGATGATAAAGATCGATTGGGCCGATCTCAGAGACAATCTTGACGCCGTGCAGGCGGTAAAGCAGCGAAAAGAAGTCCTCGAGGAACTCCGGCAGCGTCTTCTCAAGGCCTGCAAGGCCTGCGGCGCGAAGATCACGACCATCGAGCGTCTTGCCAGT
>CAZRZZ010000097.1:0-3243 GCA_964604755.1 uncultured Methanosarcinales archaeon
CGCGGGCGACGCCCATGTTATAGCCGCTCTTGAGCTTCACGATGACAAACGACTCGTCCTCCTGCGGCATGAGGACTCCTTCAATTGTCTCATCCGTCATCTCGATGGTGACACGATCCCCTGCCTTTGGTTTACTCGCCGGCTTCTTTGCCATGTGTTTATCCAAAATAGCTTGGCTTGTCGAACTGCATCTCACGCGCCCGCGCGGCGCGGAATTTGTCCTCAATATCCGCATACGCCTGTTCGATGTCCTTTGGGGCGCTTGGCCTGACCTTCTTGAGTGCCTCGTCAAAGTGCTTCATGCTGACCTCTTTTGCCCTCATGTCCGCACGAAGCGCGATGATCGCCGCCTCCCGGCAGACGCCCTCGATGTCCGCTCCGACGTATCCTTCGCTTTTCTTTGCAAGGTCGTCGAGCTTGACATCCGCCGCAAGAGGCATGTTTTTTGTGTGTACATCAAAGATCCTCTTTCGTGTCGCTGCATCGGGAATCTTTGCAAGGATGATGCGATCAAAGCGTCCAGGACGCAAAAGCGCGGGGTCGATGATGTCCGGCCGGTTGCTTGCCGCAATGATGATGACATCATGCATCTCTTCCAGACCGTCCATCTCGGTGAGCAGCTGGTTTACGACCCGTTCCGTGACATGGCTGTCTGTGGTTATGCCGCGTCGCGGTGCGATTGAGTCGATCTCATCGAAGAAGATGATCGTCGGACTTGTCTGACGCGCCTTCTCGAAGACCTTGCGGACGGCCTTCTCCGATTCGCCGACCCACTTGGAGAGCATCTCCGGTCCTTTGACAAGGATGAAATTCGCTTTGCTCTCGTTTGCAACTGCCTTGGCAAGAAGAGTCTTTCCTGTTCCCGGAGGCCCGTAGAGGAGGACACCTTTTGGCGGTGTCACGCCGAGGCGTTTGAACGCGTCCGGGTTCTTGAGCGGCCACTCGACGGTCTCGCACAGCTCCTGCTTGACGTCATCAAGACCACCAATGTCGTTCCATGTGATATTGGGAATCTCGACGAGCACCTCGCGCAGCGCGCTTGGGCGCACGACCTTGAGCGCCTCCATGAAATCCTGCTGGGCGATGATGAGTTTCTCCAGCGTTTCTTTTGGGATGGTTTCTTCGCTGTTGAGCCTCATCTCGGGAAGCAGGCGTCGCAGCACGATCATCGCAGCTTCCTTGGCAAGCGCTGCGAGGTCTGCGCCGACAAAGCCGTACGTGATCTCGGCGATCCCATCAAGGTTGACTTGCTTGTCCAACGGCATGAATCTTGTGTGGATCTTCAGGATTATCGAGCGCCCTTTCTTGTCAGGAACGCCGATCTCGATCTCGCGATCGAAGCGGCCAGGACGGCGCAAGGCGGGGTCGATCTGATTGGGGATGTTTGTCGCTGCGATGACGACGACCTTGCCGCGGCTCTTGAGCCCGTCCATCAGCGCAAGAAGCTGCGCGACCACGCGGCGCTCGACCTCGCCCTTGCTCTCCTCCCTCTTTGGCGCGATCGCATCGATCTCGTCGATAAAGATGATTGATGGCGCGTTCTTCTCCGCGTCCTCGAACTTCTTGCGCAGGTTCTCTTCGGACTGGCCGTAATATTTGCTCATAATCTCGGGGCCGTTGATAAGGATGAAATTCGAGTTCGTCTCGTTCGCGACGGCCTTTGCAAGGAGTGTCTTTCCCGTGCCAGGCGGTCCGTGGAGAAGAACCCCTTTGGGTGCTTCGATCCCAAGCGCGCTGAATATCTCCGGATGCTTGAGCGGAAGCTCGACCATCTCGCGGATCTTCTTGATCTCTTCCTCGAGCCCGCCGATGTCTTCATATGATACCTCCGGGACAGTTTCCTCCTTTACGTCCATCATCTCCGGATTGAGCGTGACCTCCGTGAGGTCGCTGATGATGACAGCCCCCTTGGGCGACGTCTCGATGACGACGAATTTGAGGTCGCCAAAGCCAAACCCCATCATGGACTCGTCAAGCATACTAAATACGTCCTCAAAGAACGGTGATCCTCCCATCGCGGCGCGCCGGCGCTTGGCTCCTCCCATCGCGACAATGTCGCCTTTCACGAGCGCACGCCCAAGAAGTCCTTGCTTGAAGATGTCCGGCGGTGCACGAATATGCACTCCTTTGCGTGCCGGGGCGATCACGACCTTTTTTGCTTCCTTGACATCAGCCTTCTTGACCTTGATAATCTCACCGATGCCAGTCTTCGCGTTGCGGCGCAGAATGCCATCCATGCGGATGACGGAGAGGCCGATGTCTGCCGGATACGCGCGGTCGGCGATGCCGACCGTGACGCGCTCGCCCTGGATCTCGACGATGTCGCCTGGCTTGACGCCGATCTCGGCCATCAGAGACGAATCGACGCGAACAATACCTTTATTGACGTCATCCTGGATCGCTTCTGCGACCTTGAGGTTGAGTTGCTTGGTCATGGAGTCACCCGTGTTGTTGGGATGATGTTTTTTAAAGTTGTTTATTTTTTTGCTTGTTTTTGACGCGCCGTATGGCTTGCGCTAGGGCGCAACGCATATGACATCAGAAGCCAAGACATTACTTGACGATTCTTGCCGCATCCTTTCTTGTCACGGTCGGCAGCGGGATTGGGGCTGGAAGATTGATGTCCCTTGCGAGCACGAGCGCCTGCACATTGCAACGCTGGAGCACCGCATTGAGAACAGGGGCCAGTTCAACAGGGTCGACCTTCTTGTCCTTCTTCCACCTTGCGAGCACGTCCTTTGCGGCCTTTTCGTCGGCAAGATTGATGACCTCGCCGGATATGGTGATGTTGCCTACATTTGGCTCATACTCCACGGTGAACTCGAATGTGTATGCAAGCGCTTCGCGCTTCCCGCCGAAATTGAACCTCGATCTCTCCACCTTTTTGATCGAGACATTATTCTTGATGTTGATCTTGCCTTTTGGCGAGTTTATCCTCTCGACATTAATCTTCTGCATGCTGAATCCGACAATCGCCATGCAGGCTGTGTGTTTGGTATCAATTTAAATAGTTTGCGCAACCATCGTGGATTTAGCTCCCATAAAAAGGCAGGTTTATAAATACGTTGGCGCGCCAAGCGGCCGTGACAGAGCACCATGCGCGACGGCTGCGGCCCCGGTATCAGGAACTGCTTATCCGCCATAAAAAGTGGGTGTGGCTGCTCGTGGCCCTTCTTCTTCTGGTCCTGTTCTTCCAGACGGTCGTTTCGGCGCTCACGGCAGTCATGCTTGTCCTCATCGGTT
>CAZRZZ010000097.1:3253-4758 GCA_964604755.1 uncultured Methanosarcinales archaeon
CTGGTCGGGTTGGGACCAGTCGAAGACGCCCTTGCCGGCATTCTCGACGATCTGGCGGAGAATCATCCGCTTCAATGTGGGTTTTGAGCTCATCACGCCAGTCTTTGTTCTCTTCTCGTTTGCGTACAACCCAATCGTCGCGTTTCTTGCTGCCGCAGTCATGACGGTCGCGTCCGCAGTGCTCTCCGACACCGTTGGGCCGACGACGTTTGGCCGCATCGGCTGCTATGCGCTTCTTACCGTTTTCACTTTTATGCTGCATGGCGTGGATGTCTTGCTTGCTGGAAAGATCCTCATCGTGCTCTATCAGGCCATGCTCGTCTTTCTTTATGGCTTCACGTATGGCTTTCGTTTTTTTTCCTCTGCAATCCCAGTGGTGGTCAATATCGTGACCAACTTCATTTTCTTAAATGCGTTTGCGCCGGGACTCCTTGCGGCGCTGCAGGTGTGACGTATGGCAAAAACGCAACGGAAACAAAGGGGCACAAGAGAAAATTCACTTTCCAAGGAATGTGAGCAGAAATTCTGGATGTATGTGTGGACGATCAAGCTTGCTGTCTTGCTTATTATGTTCTTCATCCTCTTTTTTGTCGTGCGACGGATTATTGTGCGCTGAACGCGGTGCTGTTACATACTCCAGCGATTGAATGGAGGAGAGTGCAACGTGGCCGAGGAGCCTAGGCGAAGCTGAGCACCGGAAGAGTAATGTTCGGCGGAACCTATCTGTAAAAAGTCATTAAATTTTTGTAAGATATAATCCAAACAATACTAAAGACGACTACAGCCAACATGAGAATCCACATCAATATGGTCAATACATATTGAACCAGTACACCAGAAACTTCAGATCGGCCAAACAGAGTCGTCAACAGGGCAACTAGAGATATGGAAAACACGTTTTTCTTATAATCATATTGGAGTTTTAGCCGTTCTTCTTTCTTGTTCATATGCCAAAATAAGACGACGACGTTAATAAGCGTTTCGCCAAACACTATCGCATGTAACGGCAGATCCGCGCAACGACTATTTTATATAGGGTCAATCCCATCTTCTTTTTCATGGCATTTGTCGATGTCCATACACACTTGGACCATCCCATGTTTTCCGATGACCTTGACGATGTCATCGCGCGCGCGAAGAAAGAAGGGGTCGCGGCGATCATATCAAACGGCACGAACCCGAAGAGCAACCGCGCCGTGCTGGATCTCGCAAGACGCTATGACATCATCAAGCCTGCGCTTGGCATCCATCCTGAAGACGCGCACGCCGCGATGCCAGGCTGCGGCAAAAAAGAGTTCGCCGGTATGCCAATCTCTCCCGAGCCGTTCGATGCTGACGAGGAGCTTGCATTTATCAAGAAGAGTAAGGAAAAGATCATCGCTGTCGGTGAGTGCGGGCTTGACCTACACTGGATCAAAGGACATCTTGCCGAACAGATTGAGATCTTCAGAAAACACATCCAGCTCGCAGAGAGGATCAAAAAGCCGATCATTGTGCGCACGCGT
>CAZRZZ010000098.1:0-4646 GCA_964604755.1 uncultured Methanosarcinales archaeon
ATATAGACAAAGAGGCGTCGTTGCATGGCGCTGCCGTACCCCATGGCGCTTTTAAAGTTTGCGCCATCCTCCCTGATTGTGTTCTCCTCTTCGAGCATAATTTTATATACCAACTTTACCGCAAAACAAGCATGGCCATCATCTGTGGCATTGACGAGGCTGGACGCGGTCCGCTCATCGGCCCATTAGTCATCGCCGGCGTGACAATCGAAAAGGGGGAGGAGAAGGTCTTCCGGGAGCTTGGCTGCAAGGACTCAAAGATGCTCAGCGCCAAGCAGCGTGAACGGCTCTTTGATGTGATCAAAGAGAAGGCGCAAGGGTATAGCATCATCGTGCTCACGCCAAAGGAGGTGGATGATGCGCTCGAAGATGAGTCGATGAACCTCAATTGGCTTGAGGCCGTCGCGAGCGCGAAGATCATCACCGAGCTTGGCTGCGATGAGGCGATCCTCGATTCGCCGTCGAACAATATCAACGCATACGTGCAATACGTGCAGAACCTTGTCAATGGTAAGGTCAGGATCCGCGCCGAGCACAAGGCGGACGAGACGTACCCTGTTGTATCCGCGGCATCGATCCTTGCAAAAGTCGTACGGGACCGGGAGATCCAAAAGATCCAGAAGACCATCGGTGAGGACTTTGGTTCAGGATACCCTGCAGATCCGCGCACACAGGCATTTCTCAGGAAGAATTGGGACAAATACCCCGATATCTTCAGGAAGACATGGTCGACGTATCAAAAGATTGTTAAATCCCAAGGACAAAAGAGGATCGGTGAGTTTTGAGATGAGACCGTTTGCCTTCCTCGCTATCACTATCATCGTAGGCGCGCTTGTGCTCGCTGGCTGCACGAAGATAGAGTCTTCCCAAGACGGGCAGAGCAAAGGCATTCGACTTGGTTTTGTCGAAAGGGAAAAAATACCTCCTGCCATCCCTGGAGGGGAAGTGGTTGAGCTTAAGCCGGGACAAGAACCCGTTAATGCCAGTCCTCCTTTACCAGAAGAAACAAAACCAATCGCAAAGCAAGAAACGCCACCGCCAATCCCCCAGCCACCGCTTGCTACCGTCGAAGATGTACAAAACGACACCCAGCTCAACGAGACTCTTCTGCACGATGAAAGCACAAGCATGACAAACACAACAACAAACATGACAAACACAACCGGACAGGATCCTGCCACCGGGCACAATGCCACGTCTGAAGACCAGGAGCGTCGTGAAACTGATCTTGGGTTTGAGATTCGCATCGATGCGAATAGGTACTACCGGGACGGCGCAGTGCGATGCCATAATAACAGTATGCCGCAGTGCGTGCACATCCACATAGGTCCGCAAGGATGCGGCGCGGATTGCCACTTCGACCCTGAGGTGATCATGGTCCCCGTCGGCACGACAATAGAATGGGGGAACCACGATACGGCGATGCACCAGATCATCGCGCAGGATGAGAGCTTCCTCTCAAACCCGCTTGAACCGATCGTGACCACGAATGGTACCTATCCAAATTATGCCGCTTCGCACCTCTCCTTCGCGTTTAACACGCCTGGAGAGTATCGATATCATGGCGAGCAAGGCTCGTCACTTACCGGCGTCGTGATCGTTGTGACTGCCATTTCGTAACGGGCCTAGGGCAGCTGCGAGACGGCAGCGGAGGAGGACCACCCGACACTTGAGTCCAATATGACAAAGGAAATCGGATGACAAAAGTGCCCCAAGACCGCCTATAACGCGAGGATTCTTCGTTTTTGACCGCATCCGCCATTCCCGGAAATCACCGCAATATTTATATACAATTATCGCTGCAAGAAACATTGAGGTGGTGAGGGAAAAAACAAGCAAAGAAGCGTTCTTATCCCGTTTCCTTGTGGTTTTGATGTCCCCATGACAAAGATCAACAAGCTTGTGATGCATGGCTTCAAATCGTTTGCCAGGCGGACGACCCTCGAGTTCGGCGACGATTTCAATTGTGTGCTTGGCCCAAACGGATCGGGGAAGAGCAACATCCTTGATGCACTCTGCTTTGTTCTTGGCAAGGCCTCTGCAAAGGCATTGCGCTCAGAAAAGTCTGCAAACCTCATCTACAATGGAGGAAAGACAAAGAAGCCTGCCAAGCAGGCCGAGGTATCCATCTACTTTGACAATACCGAAAAGACGTTCCCTTCTGATGCTCAAGAAGTGAAGATATCCCGCATCGTCAAGTCCTCTGGCCAGTCGGACTACTACATCAACGACGAGAAGCGGACCAGATCACAGGTCATGGAGCTGCTCTCCGTTGCGCGCATCAATCCTGACGGCTACAACATCATCCTCCAGGGTGACATCATACGCTTTGTCGAGATGGCAACAGAGGAGCGCCGCCTCCTCATCGAAGACATCGCCGGCATCGGCGTGTATGAGGAGAAGAAACAAAAGGCGCTCAACGAGCTTGCCAAAGTTGAGGAGAAGCTCAAGGAATGCGGCATCGTTCTTGCCGAACGCAAGAACGCGCTCATGGACCTCAAGAAGGAAAAAGAGCAGGCAGAGAAGCACAAGGAGCTCCAGGACAAGATCAAGACGAACAAGGCCTCCGTGTTACACAAGCAGATCAAGGAGCGCAAAGCGGAGCTTTTGGACCTTGAGCAGAAGATCGCCAAGACCAGGGAGCAGCTCGAGGCAAAGCAGCTTCAGATATCCGAGCTTAAGGACCGCATCGCCCGCGCGCGAGAGCAGATCCAGAAGATCAACAAGCAGATAGAGGAGAAGGGCGAAAAAGAGCAGGTCGAGATCCACAAGCAGGTTGAAGAACTCAAAGTTGACATCGCGTCGTCAAAGAACCGCGTCGAGTCGATCCAGGCAGAGCTTGTCAAGATCAGGGGCCGCAAAAGCCAGATTGAAAATAACGCGGATGAGGTACGGCACAAGATCAAGAAGGCAAAAGAGGAAAGGGACGAGTGCCAAAAGCAGATCAGCGCAAGAAAAGAGGAGACTGCGCTCATCGGGAAGAAGATCGAGGAGTTTAAGAAAAAGAACAATCTGGAGAGCGCCTCGGATATCGAAAAGGATATCGAAGCGCTCGACCGGGAGGTCGACAAGAAAGAACAGGAGATATCCAGCATCCGGCAAGAACAGCAGGAGCTCTTGCGGGAGAAGGACCGCATCGAATTCCAGATCGAGACAATCGACGAGAAGATCGCAAAGGTGCTCGAGGCGGAAAAGGAGAACAAAGAGCAGCTCCAGGAGCTCAAGCAGATGCGAAACGAGTTCAAGAAAGCGACCCTGGAACTCACCAAGCGCCTCAATGACGACAGCGAGCTTGCTGCACAGCTCGCCAATGCCCGCAAGAAAAACGCAGCGGCGCAGGAAGAGCTTGCCAGGCTCAATGCGCGCAACATCAGCATCCAGGAGAATCTCGGCGCAGACCTTGCGCTCAAAGAGATCCTCAAGGCAAAGGGCAAAATCAGGGGCATCCACGGAACCATCGCCGAGCTTGGTTCCGTATCGAGCAAGTACTCGCTTGCGCTTGAGATCGCGGCAGGCACGAAGATCAAAAGCGTCGTCGTGCAGGACGACAGTGTCGCCGCATCCTGCATCAAATACCTCAAGGAGAACAAGCTTGGCGTCGCGGCGTTCCTGCCGCTCAACAAGATCCGGGCGCCTGAGCAAAAATCGGAGATCACCAGGCTTGCAGACACGAACGGCTGCCACGGCCTTGCCGTCGGCCTTGTCGAGTTCGACCCAAAATACAGGCCCGCATTCCAGCACGTCTTTGGGAACACCCTCATCGTGGACAACATCAATGTCGCGCGCCGCATCGGCATCGGGACCGCGAAGATGGTCACGCTCGACGGCGACCTTGCCGAGACCTCCGGGGCGATGCAGGGAGGCTACCGCGACCGGAAGGGAAAAGGCCTTGGCTTTGCTGAACGCGAGGTCCAAAAAGAGCTTGAAAAGCAGGAGACGCTCGTCGGAGAAACCGCGTCGCTTATCAGCCGCCTCCAGACGGAGCGGCAGGAGAACGAGGAGCGCATCGTCAAGCTCCGCGAGTTCAAGGCAAACCTTGAAGGGGACATCATCAAGCTCGAGAAGACGCTGCACATCGACTCCGCTGATGTAGACATCAGCAAGCAGACCAAAAAAGACCTCCAGGAAAAGCTCAAGGATATCGAGAAGAAAATCGATGACGTGCAGGAGCGCATCAGCGGGATCAACCGCGATGCGGCGCAGCTTAAGATCAGAAAACAGCAGCTGCGCCAGAAAGTGAACGAGCTTCGAGACCCGAAACTCATCGCAGAACTCAATGCATATGAAGAGAAGAAGCGCGACTTGCGCGAGCAGATCATCAAGCGCGAGTCCGACCTGCACAACATGGAGAACCAGATCAAAACGATCCTTGAGCCCGAGCTTGAGAATTCACAGCGCATCGTCAGGCAGCATGAAAAGGAAGAGGCGGACTTCAAGGACGAGCAGAGACTTCTTGAGGACCGCATCAAAACGATGAGCGCTGACCTTAAGGACAAGGAGATAAAGCAGGTAGAGTTTCACAAGAAGTTCCGCAAGCTCTTTGACGAGCGCAATGAGCATGATGACCAGATCCGAAAGCACGAATCAAAAATCGAGGAGATCTCGCAAGTGCAGCGCAAGGTTGAGATCCAGCTCAACACAAGCCA
>CAZRZZ010000099.1:0-4582 GCA_964604755.1 uncultured Methanosarcinales archaeon
AGATCATGCCTAGTCTCGTGGGCTCGGAGATGTGTATAAGAGACAGTCAATCTTCTCCTTAAGAAGATCCTTTGTGTCCGCCTCCATATTCAGCCGCAAGATATTTTCGGTATTGCTCTTTCGGAGATTGAACCACCAATGCGAAAACCGCACGGTCACTCCGTCGATATGCTCAATGCAGTCTGCGGTATGCACGAATTTTTCTTCGATTTCCCTTATTTTTCCGTCCTTATCAGCGACATCAAAGTTGATTTCAGGACCTGAAAACCTTCTCTTGACTCCAAAAACGATTTCGGAGAGATTCTTTCCCGATCTGGAGAGTATCAAGAGCACCGTGAGGGCGGCAAACTCGGCATTGTCAAAAAAGCCGTTTGACCGGAAAAAATAGTGCCCGCTTTTTTCTCCGGCAAACAGGATGTTCTCTTTGATCATCTTTTTCTTTATGATCGAGTGCCCTGGCCTTCCAAAGACAGGTAGCCCCCCCGCTTGGATGATCGCATCACGGACATCAAGACTGCTGCGCACATCACAAAGGATTTTTTCATTTGGATTTTCCTTCAAGAGGTCTTGAGCGATGATGGCAGTGATCATATCGCCGGAGACAAACATCCCTTTCTCGTCGACAAAGCCAACCCGATCGCCGTCACCATCAAACGCAAGGCCGATATCCGCCCCGTTGGAGATGACAGTTCGCTTCAAGTCAAGAAGGTTATCTTCCTGAAGCGGATCCGCCTCATGGTTCGGAAACGAGCAGTCAACCTCTTTATACAAGTGTTTCGCATCGATTCCAAGCGCGTCAAGGATATGGGGAAAGGTGGTAGCAGCCATCCCATTCCCGTAGTCGACAACGACGCGGATTCCCTCAAGACCGTGCGCCCCCGCACAAATAGAGTGCACATATGAATCGAAAAAGTTTTTTGCGCGCATCGACCCCGGCGTTATCGCGTATGGCAAAAAGGAGCTGGCAAGGACGATATCTTTTATTGCATGGATCCCGTCGTCTTCCGTCAGCGAAACGCCTCCTTTGCTGCAGAGTTTCAGACCATTGTGCTCGGAAGGATTGTGGGATGCGGTAATCATGATGCCCGCATCGGATCCTTGCTGCTTGATCGAATGATATAAAAAAGGTGTGCTGCACTCCCCAATGTCGACGACATCGACACCATGCGCAAGGATTGCGCTGGTGATGGCATCGAACAAAAGCATTGATGAAGGCCTGGCATCTCTTCCGATGATAACCTCTTTTGGCGCAAGATAAGTGACAAGTGCCCTTGCGATGGCGTGGACGATGTCTGGCTGAATTTGTGTTGGGAATACCCCACGAATGTCGTATGCCTTGAAGATGGACGTATCGATTGACAAGTAGGGAAGTGAAGAATACGGAAGCTGTGCAGCAGCAAGGGGGGTCAGGGGGGTCCAGCCCGTGATCGCCTGCGCATATCGCTGCGATGTTCCTGTATCATACCATGCACCGGAAAAGGGAAAACCAAAGAGTTTCCCTTCTTTGGCAAGCCGTGGAAATACCTCCGTTTCCAGCATGCAGAAGCCCTCTCGAATGAGGGATAGAACCTCTGGTTCGATGATGTAGATACCGGCGTTGATGAGATTCGATGGAGCGCGTTCCGGTTCAGGCTTCTCCACAAACTCAAGGATGCGGTTTCCCTCAAGGCGGGCAACACCATACTGGGATGGGTCCTTGACGCTTCGCAGCGCGATGGTCACCTGTGCTCCAAATGCCTTGTGGGCATCCTCCATGCGTTCAAGATCGATATCTTTTAGCTCATCGCCATTGGAGCAGATAAATGGCTCGTGAAGCATGTCCCTCCCTAAACGCAGCGGCCCCGCGGTGCCAAGCGGCTCGTCTTCCTCGATGTATCTGACGTCTAGTCCAAAGGCAGATCCGTCACCAACATAGGATTTGATCGGCTCTTTCATATGACCAACACAGAGGTAGACCTGCCGGATATGGTGCCGCTTTAATACGTCAAAAAGATGGGTGAGAAGGGGCCTTCCCTGCACAGGAACAAGCGATTTTGGGATCACGCTCGTCAATGGATAGAGCCGGGTCCCTTTTCCGCCTACAAGAACCACTGCTTTGCGAGGACCCAGAGTCATATCGTTGGAAAAAAGACACCTTTATTTAAATATGATGGCATATCCGAAAAACACAAAAATACAGAGATACGGGCTGTGTATGAATCCCATGGTGATTATCCAGCTTCCAGCATCTGCGGTAAGAGCAGAGAACATCCGCCGAACAGCGCATGTGCTCGACGCCATCGTTCCCGAGGACATGCACAAGAGCATCCAGCTCTTCCAGACAACGCTCGATGAACCATTCGAAGCACGCGCAAAAAAGATTATACAAAATGCGAAAAAAATTCCAAAGTCATTTCTCACAACATTGCATGCGCCATTTTGTTCGCACAATCCCCTTCCAGAATATGACCTATCACGACAAGAAGGGCGTGTCATGCTTGAGAAGACCTGCAAGCTTGCCGAAGAGATCGGATGCCATTCGATCGTAGCTCATTTCAACACCATACGATATCACCCTTCAACAGGAAAGACCACGGCATGGGACAAGCGATGGCTCGACGAGCAAACGCTTTTTGAAGATCTCGTGTCCCCCCTGTTCGAGAATATCCATACCCTTTCAGAAAAAACAGAATGCATCCTGTCATTTGAGAACATGCCGATACCCTTGCATGGAAATATGACGACCCATCCCGAAGAGACCCTGTGCGATCCATGCATGGCCAGCTTCGAGTTCCTTGAACGGTTCGCCAAAGAATTCAAAAACAAAAGCAACGTGAAAATATGCCTCGATACAAGCCACTATGGCCTTGCAAGCGGCATATTGAACCGGGAGCTTGCAAGACAGGATTTCCGCACCGGAGATAGTCTCATCGCTGCAGGGCTTTATCCAATGTACCCTTTGGCCATTCAAAAACAACCCCCGTTGTCAAAAGCTATCCAACGCCTTCTTGAGATCGGCGCGTTAGGCGAGGTCCAGCTTGCGGATTATGGCGCGATTTGGGAGCCATCGCACAAAGGAAAAAAGGGCCGCCTTCTCGAGGAAGGAAAAGGTTTTCTTGAGGGAGAAGGAAAGGTTGAGATCCTCGACGCGGCAATGCTCGTCGCAGACGATACGAATGGGATTCCGCTCGCATTTGATGTTGAGGTGAAAGATTATGCGGCGATGACAGAACAGATCGCTGCCGTGCTCCTGTTTCTTGATTATCTCAAAGACCAGGATGATATGAAAAGACGCGCAAAGGAGAATATAACTGCACTTGTGCAGGAATATAAAAGGAAAGCGGAATCGGTCTAATCGCCTCCCTCGGGAAGCTCAATCCCGTACTTCACAAAAATTCCTTCCATCTCTTCTCTGATCCGCCAAAGCGCCTCCGGCGTCTTTCCCTCAAAGCGGCACTTGACCTGGGGCGCCGTGTTTGATGCGCGCACAAGCGCCCAGCCGTCCTCAAAATTCACGCGGGCGCCGTCGATGGTGAGGACATCGTACTTTTGCTGCTTAAGATACGAGACGAGACGGCGGACGACATCGAACTTGACGTCGTCGTCAAATGACAGGGTATACTCTTTGCTCGCATAGTAGTGTGGAAGAGTGTCGACATAGCCGCAGAAGTCGTAGATCCCAGAGATAATCTCAGCCATCATAAGGGACAAGAAGATACCGTCGTCATAATCGTAGTATTTGAGCGGCATGTACATGTGGCCGGTGATCTCACCGCCAAAGACCGCCCTGTTCTTGAACACCGCATCAAGCACATAGGCATGTCCTGCCTTACTCATGACAGGCTCACCACCATGCTTTTTTATATCTTCGATGGCGGCAAGGGACGTACGCACTTCCACGACGACAGGTCCACGGTTGCGTTTGAGCACTTCCCTGGAAAGGATGATCAGCAGGTCATCGCCGCTGATGATGCGCCCTTGGCGGTCAACGATGCCAAACCGGTCGCCGTCGCCGTCGTAGGCGACCCCCATGTCCGCGTTGTTCTTCACGACGGCCTTCTGCAGGTCGGCAAGCGTCGAGACGTCATAAGGATCTGCTATGTGATGGGGAAAGTCACCATCCGGTTCCCCGTAAAGGGTCGTGACCTGACAGCCAAGACGCTCAAAGATGCGCTGGGGAATCGATCCGCACACGCCATTGCCGCAGTCGATGACGATCCGGAGCGGACGCGAGAGGTATGTGATGCGCGCAAGATGGTCCACGTAAGCGTCGACGATGTTCTCTTTCCTGACGCTTGTCTTCCTCTTGCTTGTCTTGAACCTCTTGCCAAGCGCAATGTCACGGATCTTGCAGAGGCCGTTCTCGGCATAGATCGGGTGGGCGTTTTCCTTCTGGAGTTTAAAGCCGTTGTACTCTTTTGGATTGTGCGACGCGGTGACTTGGATACCCCCTCCGCGTTTATAATGCGCAATTGCAAAATAGAGGACGGGGGTCGGCACACAACCGACATCGATGACGTCAAAGCCGACGGATCGAAGGCCGCGGATTAGTGCGCTTGCAAGCGCTGGGCTTGAATTTCGGTGGTCACGGCCCACGACAACC
>CAZRZZ010000100.1:0-2506 GCA_964604755.1 uncultured Methanosarcinales archaeon
GATTCTGCACCGAATCGATGTGGACGGGGGCTCCGACAAGATCCTCGAGTTCTTCGGGCCAGGTGTCGCTTCCCTATCCATCCCCGAGAGGTCCACGATCTGCAACATGGGCGCCGAGACGGGGGCGACGACATCGATATTCCCTTCTGATGAGATCACCCGCGCCTTTTTTGCCGCACAGAAGCGCGAGGGTGATTTTGTCGAGATGAAGGCTGACAATCATGCAGACTATGCAGAAATTCTGGAACTCGACCTTTGCGCAATCGAGCCGCTCATCGCATGCCCTCACTCGCCGGGAAATGTCAAGAGAGTGCGCGAGGTCGCTGGAAATCGAGGTCGGCCAGGCGATGATCGGATCATCGACAAACTCAAGCTATGCATCGTTCATGCGGGCAGCGAAGATGGTCAAGCAGATGCCACCAAACAAGAAAGCATTCTTCCACGTGATCCCCGGCTCCCGGCAGGTACTGGAGACGATCGAGCGCGACGGTGGCCTATCCCTCCTGCTTCGGGCTGGCGCACGTATCGCCGAGCCGTCCTGCAATGCGTGCATCGGCATGGGAAACGCGCCCGCCACCGGAATCGTCTCCGTGCGGAGCTTTCCGCGCAATTGGGAGGGCCGCTCAGGCACAGAAGACGACCAGGTCTTTCTCGCAAGCCCCGAGACGGCGGTGGCATGCGCGATCACCGGCGAAATCACCGATCCACGCGATCTTCACATTGACTACCCCCTAATCGATGAGCCAGACGAATATGCGATCGATGACGCGATGGTCCTTGCCCCGCAAGGCACGCAGGAAGTCCGTCGCGGCCCGAACATCAAACCTCTGGAGATCCCACACGCGCTTGGAGATTCGATCAATGCGAAGGTCCTGCTCAAAGCAGGCGATGACATATCGACAGACCACATCCTCCCTGCCGGCGCGCACATCCTTCCGCTGCGAAGCAACATCCCGGAGATATCAAGGTATGTCTTCCACCACTACGACCATAGCTTTGTCGAGCGCGCAGAGGAGAACAAGGGAGGCATCATCGTCGGCGGAGAAAATTACGGCCAGGGCTCAAGCCGCGAGCACGCGGCGATCGCCCCGATGCATCTTGGGATAAAGGCCGTCATCGTGAAGAGCTTTGCACGCATCCACCGCGCAAACCTCATCAATTGGGGGATTCTCCCGCTCGAATTCGCCGACAAAGGCGACTATAACGAGATCGGACAGATGGACGAGGTCACCATCGGCGGTTTGAAAGCAGCGCTCGAGAGCGATTCGAACCGCATCGTGATGAAGACCAAAAAAGGCGACATCGGCCTTCGCTTGAACCTCTCCAGGCTTGAGCGGAACATCATCCTCAAAGGCGGAATGCTCAATTTTATAAAAGAACAGCTATGACAAGCGGCGATGGCACGTACTCTCCCGCGGCAAAAATGCGATGTGTCCGTGAGGAAGAGCGCAAAAAGAGGGGGGACATGGGCGATGGGACAAGGATCGGTTTTGATGCCAACGCAGTGGCGCTCATCGTCGCAGACGACCCGGTCATCCCTTACATCGAAGGGGACGGAATCGGACCGGAGGTGATGTCCGCCGCGCGACGCGTGCTTGACGCCGCTGTCACGAAGGCCTACGGCGGAAATAAAAAGATCGTATGGAAAGAGATTTTTGCCGGGGAGAAGGCAGAAAAGATGGCGGGGAAACTCCTGCCAGATGACACGATCGATGCGATCAAAGAGCATCGTGTCGCGCTCAAAGGCCCCCTGACGACGCCCGTCGGCGGAGGCATCCGCAGCCTCAACGTGGCGCTGCGCCAGATTCTCGACTTGTATGCGTGTGTTCGCCCTGTGCAGCATTTCGCTGGCGTCCCAAGCCCGATGAAATCCCCAGAGAAGGTCAACTTCGTCATCTTCCGCGAGAATACGGAGGACGTGTACACCGGCATCGAATGGGAAAGCAAGAGCGCCGAGGCAGGAAGGGTGATGAGCATCGTCAAAGAGCTTGGGCACGACATCCCTTTTGATTCTGGGGTAGGCATCAAGCCCATCAGCGAAGAGCGCTCCAAACGAATCGTGCGCGCAGCGATCATACATGCAAAGAAGCGCGGGCTGCCTTCGGTCACGCTCATGCACAAAGGCAACATCATGAAGTACACGGAGGGCGCGTTCATGCGGTGGGGATATGATGTCGCTTCCGACGAGTTTTCTGACGTGACAATCAGCAAGGAAGATGCCGGCAACGCTGCAGCGGCAGGGAAGATCGTCATCAACGACTGCATCGCGGACTCGATGTTCCAGCAGATCATTCTGCGCCCAGAGGAGTATCGAGTCATCGCGACGACGAACCTCAATGGGGACTACCTCTCCGATGCGGCGGCCGCGCTTGTCGGCGGAATCGGCATCGCGCCAGGCGCAAACATCAACTACGAGAAGGGTTTCGCGGTATTCGAGGCGACGCACGGCAGCGCCCCGAAATATGCCGGAAAGGACTTGGCGAATCCAAGCTCGCTCATCCTCTCT
>CAZRZZ010000100.1:2516-4509 GCA_964604755.1 uncultured Methanosarcinales archaeon
AGCATCTTGGCTGGCAGGAAGCTGCAGACACGATCGTCGCTGCGATGGAGAAGACGATCAGCAAGAAGCTGGTCACGTACGACTTTGCGCGCCTGCTTGACGGCGCAGAGGAGCTTAGGACATCCGAATTCGCCGATGCGATCATCAAGCACATGGCTTAAGACACAGGGGGTTAAGTATGTGCCATTCAAAAACAAATAGAAAGCAAAAAGATTACATGGTCTACCCTCGTGTTGTCTCCATGATCTGGGCGATGACAATATAAGGATTGATATTCGCGCATGGCCTGCGATCCTCGATGTATCCCTTGCCGTCGCGAGCGACTTGCCAGGGGATTCGTATGCTAGCACCCCGGTCAGAGACGCCTGAACTGAATCTTTCATAGCTTGCCGTCTCGTGCTTGCCTGTCAGGCGCGACTCGATACCCTTCCCATAGACCTTGATGTGCGCCTCGTGATTTGCGCCAAGGCGCTCTAAGATCCGAGAAAGATCATCAAGGCTTTCCCGAAGACTCTTTGTGGAGAAATTCGTGTGCGCACCAGCACCGTTCCACTTCGCCAGCGGCTTTGGATCAAGCGATGCGATGACACCGTGCTTCTCACCGATGCGATCCATGAGATACCGCGCGACGATGAGGTCGTCCGCAACACGAAGTGGATCGCTTGCCGATGTTCCGTTTCCGATCTGGTACTCCCATTGCCCGGGCATGACTTCAGCATTGATTCCGGCGATAAGGATGCCTGCCTCAAGGCATGCCATCACGTGCTCTTCAACGATGCTGCGTCCAAAGAGTTTATCAGCACCGACGCCGCAATAGTATTTTCCCTGATCATCCACCGGGCGGCCGCCGCCTTCGGGGAAACCAAACGGTTCTCCATTGAGGCGCATCAAAGTATATTCCTGCTCAATGCCGAACCAGAATTCCTGGCCCTTGCACTCCTTTGCGATCACTTCAAGCGCGGCCCGTGTGTTTGATGCGTGCGGCTTGTCCCCTGGCGCCAGATAGACCTCATTGAGGACGATGATAGAAAGAGCGCCGTCCCGTGAACGAAACGGATCCTTGTAAATCCTGACTGGTTTGAGCACGCAGTCCGACTTGTCTCCCGTCGCCTGCATCGTGCTGCTCCCATCGAATCCCCAGACCGGCACGACATGCCCTTCTTTGGATCCCTTCTCCGACGGCAGGATAAGCTTGTCTATCGTTGTTCCATCCGGCACGTCAAAGATTTTTGTCTTTCCCCTCGTATCGGAGAGCTGCTCACCAGAGAACTCCTCCGACCTGTTCTTTCCATCAAGCCATATATATTCAGCGATAACCTTCATTACCACACCTCCCGTGTTTGTGTCAGATTAATGTTTAATCAAGTTTAGCATGCAACATTATTAATGCATTTTGACCATTTTTATAAACAAAATGATAAGTATAATATAAAATTTTAAATATTTGTTCAAATTCAGGAGAAAAGGAGGAGGAGAATAAAACAGGTGTTTACGATGGCAGCATCAACATCAGCAAAGAGGGGGAGCACCAAGCCATTCGAGCTTGACGCGACGGACAGGGCTATTGTCAACGCGCTTATGGACGACGCGCGCCAAAGCCTTCGCGAGATCGCAAAGAAGGTCGGCGTCAGCGTCGCGACCGTCATGCACCGCCTCCGCGAACTTGAGCACAGCGGCATCATCAACCGATACACCCTTGATCTAGATTATGAGAAGCTTGGATTTGACGTGCAGGTCATCATCCAGCTCATCGTCTCAAAAGGAAAACTCTTCGAGGTCGAGAAGAAGATCGCAAGCCACGCGAATGTCTCGGCCGTGTATGACGTGACCGGCGGGCATGACGTGCTTGTCATCGCAAAATTTCCAACAAGACGCAGCATGGACAGCTTTCTTAAGAACATCCAGACGTATGATTTTGTCGAACGAACGGAGACGAAGCTTATATTGAATGTCGTAAAAGAATCGCCGGTGCGCGTCTGAACCGCGAATGGCA
>CAZRZZ010000101.1:0-4503 GCA_964604755.1 uncultured Methanosarcinales archaeon
GCCCTATGGGGGATCCGGGAGGATCAGCGACTCGCAGAACCTGTTGGAGAACAAGGAAGAGATCGGTGAATTCCTTGCCGTTCTCGCATTCATGGCCGTGCCAATGGTCCTTGCATACGCGTATGTCTATTTTGTCATCAAGTATATTGTTATCGTGGCGCTGTTTGTGCTCTTCGGATTTGTGGTTGCGCGTGTCGTCAAGTTCGAGATCAGCTTTTCAGACACGATACGGGCGGGCCTGTTCGCATCGACACCGATGGTCCTCATGGGCATGCTCACAAAGCCGTTCATCCCAAGCGTCGGCTTCCTTGATTACCTTGTGTTCCTTGTTTATTTCGTTCTCGGATGCCTCGTGCTTGGTGAATTCGAGGCGCCGCCGACCAACAAAGAAAAAACAACGACAATTAACCTAAACAGAAAAGAGCGTGGTGAGAGAACATGATCGACGTAGAGAGGCTGCAAAGACTCAACCAACTGGCAAATGACCTGCTTGAGCACGGCTTTGCGCATGACCGGGAAGATGCGATGCGTCAGGCAGATGAGACGCTCAAGAGAAAACCATCAACCATGGTGAGCATCACACGCATGGCAAGCACGCCGTCCATAATAGATAGTCACGAGAAGAGTCCTACGCATGAAGACTCCTCCCCTAAAGAGGTCATGCAGGATGCGTCAAAGCAAGGCTACACGCCGGACTGGCATACGCTCTACCGGAATCTCAACAAGAAGATCGAGGAGCAAAACAGCCAGATCCAGATGCTTGTCGTGCAGATCAGGCAGATGGATGCGGCAATCACACTGCTCAAGAACAGGCCACCCACAGTCGTTCAGCAGAGCGTAAGGCAGGCGCCAGAGCAGCCCACGCCGGCAGCATCCCCCACCATCCCGGAAAAGCAGCCGGCGATGGAGAGAAAGCCCAACGTCGATGTCATCGATGCGGAGACCGGCGAAGCAATCCCCATCCAGGCACAGAGACAAAACAGTCCACGTACGGGCGGGTACTCACCAAAGGACGTGTCGGTAGAGAAGTTCTTCTACTCGGGAACACGACCGCAAAAGTAAAATAGATGGGGCTTGCCCCCCCCCTCGTATGAGACGCTCGCATCTTGTCGGAATCGAAGGCTACCTGCCAAAAGAGCTTGAAGTGATTACTGGTGAGGTACCGCCGTGGTATAAACAAATTGGAGAGCCGGTGATCCTTTCGTCGATCCTTGCACCGGAGATGAAGTCCCCCCTGGATGACCCATCCTTTATGATAAGCCGGTTGCTTGCGGATCCGCGCAATTTGTCATGTTCACTTTCTGATATTGATGCCTACCGGAGATTACGCGGCGAGGAGGTAATCAGGTGCCTCTCCTGTGACCCGGATGCGCGCCATCGCCTTCAGCTCTTTGAGCAGCATATAGGTTATCAGTTCTATAAGAATTTGGCAAACCCACACCGCTACCTTAAACTGGAGTAGAGGTCGCTTTGCGCTAAAACGGCATGTCCCCCGGGTCTCCAAGATCAACAAGGTCGTGCGCGTGCTCGATTGGCTCGATGATCGCTCGTCCACGGATGCCGTCTTGCACCCGTGCATGAACGATGTAAAGGTCGTCCTGTGTATGCAGGTACGGGATGATGCAGATAAAATCCCGCAGGCCAACGGAGCCCGCAATAGCATCAAGACGTTCTCGGATGTGATCCCCTCCGGAATACCGATTCTGCACGGCAAGGTATGCCTCGTTGATGACGCGCGGTGAAAAGCCGGCATTCGCAAGGCGCACACGGTATGACTCGAAAAGATCGTCGCGGCGTGCGATGCGCACATGCATGGGCATGGCGTTATAGTCAGCAAGGATCTCGCGCATCGTCTGCTGATACTGCAAGGTCTCTTCGTCTTGCTGCGCAAACGCGCGGTACGCGGCGGATTCTGGATCCACATGGCGTTCAAAGAACGCCGGCGTGACGCGGTCGGAGATCACATTGCAGGCCGTCTCATGGATCGTGACGATCTCCTCATTGTCTGACCAATTCAGATAGCCGGCAAGCAATTGGACCTTGTAAGAGAGGTCTGCATCAAGGAAGATGAGCGTATGGCCGATTTCATGGGCAAGCAAAGCGACCCATCCATGGAGGCTTGCCTGGTCCGGATCGATGCGGACGTAGTGATAGACAAGAAAATCGAGCGCGAAACCGCCTATCGTCATCATGTATGCTGCGTGCTGCGGCTCTTGGCCGGGGAAGTGCCGGGCGAAGTACCCATCGATTGTGCGCTGTGCAGAAGCTCGCCGCGAAGGCGCTGTGATATCACGCTGTTCAAGCAACCTGACAAGCTCGTGGAAATTCTCCGAAGCGAGGTGCACATCGTCGATTTCGGGGCCAAGGTAGTCAGCAAGCATCTCAAGCCCTTCGCTTTCATGGGCAGAGATATCCTCGTTGTAGAGGATACGCGCACTGATTATCTCAATCCCTCCTCGCCGTGCGACCTGCAAGGTATACCCCGGCGTCCGGTAATGGATAGGAGCGAAACTTACGCGCTCGACCAGAGCCGCTGCAAACGTGTCCTCAAGAAGCTCATGGACGATATCCTCAATTCGGCGCGTCTGGGCCGTGCCAAGGCGCGGCCTGTCCTCCTGCAGGAAGTATCGGGAAATCTCCGAGCCATCATCGATGGTCGGGCGCACCCGATGGAGCTCTTGCTGCTCATAATGATGAAGCGGACGCATATATGTTGTGCAGCCCGTCACAGCAAGGCTTCCGGCGAAAACAGCCATGCAAAGAAAAGACCCCATAAACAAGAAGGTGAGGGGTTCATGGATTTAAGTGTTCCGCCGCCAGCATATTGCGTTCGTGAAATCCCCAAAAATGCGAAATACGCAGTTTATAGCTGTTATACTGCCATTTTAGAAACACAACATTTATATAGAAAAAGCCACGCTTTCACAAGAAAGGAAATACGATTTTTGTCGTCGGAAACTCATGATCGCATGAGGAAAGACTCGCATGGAGACCTCGCAGGAACAAACGGGTGACGCAAAGCAAGAAGAAGGGTATGGCGCGGAGCAGATCGCTGTACTTGAGGGCCTTGAGGCGGTCCAAAAGCGGCCCAGCATGTATATTGGGAGCACGGGGCCACGAGGCCTGCACCACCTTGTGTACGAGGTTGTGGACAACTCGATAGATGAGGCGCTCGCCGGATTCTGCAATACGATCAGCGTCACGATCCACACGGACGATGCAGTCACGGTCACGGACAACGGCCGGGGCATTCCCGTCGCGGCACACCCGAAATATGGCATGAGCGCGCTTACTGTTGTCATGACAAAGCTCCATGCCGGAGGCAAGTTCGAGAACAAGGCGTACAAGGTTTCTGGCGGCCTGCATGGCGTTGGCGTGAGCGTCGTCAATGCGCTCTCGTCAAAGCTCTTTGTCGTTGTCAAGCGCGATGGAAAGCAATACGCACAGACGTTTGTAAACGGCACGCCGACAAGTGATGTCGACGTCGTCGGTGAGGCGGATGCGACGGGAACGGCCGTGACATTTTGGCCAAGCAAGGAGATCTTCGAGACGACAGAGTTCCATTTCGACACGTTAAGCTCCCGCCTTCGCGAGCTTGCGTTCCTCAACAGGGGAGTGCGCATCACAATTGTTGATGAACACTCGGGAAAACGGCACGAGTTCCGCTATGAGGGAGGGATCAGGGAATTCGTCGGCTTCCTCAACAAGAACAAGAACCAGCTGCACGAGCCGATCTTCTTTGAAAAGGAAAAGGAAGGCATGGTCTGCGATATCGCGCTTGCCTACAATGACGGATTCCAGCCGAATGTCTTCTCCTTTGTCAACAATATCAACACGATCGAAGGCGGCACCCATCTTGCCGGATTCAAGGCCGCGCTGACAAAATGCTTCAACCGCTATGGCGAGGAGAAAAACCTCCTCAAGGGCATCCGGCTTTCCAGCGACGACATGCTTGAAGGCATCAGCGCAGTCGTGTCAATCAAGATACCTAATCCTCAGTTTGAGGGACAGACAAAGACGAAACTTGGCAACAGCAACGTCAAGGGCATCGTCGAGTCGATTGCTGGATTGGGAATATCCTCCTTCCTCGAGGAAAATCCCACGGTGGCCAGGCTTGTCGTAGAGAAGGTCGCGATGGCAGCAAAGGCGCGCGAGGCCGCCCGCAAGGCGCGGGATCTTGCGCGGCGCAAGAGCGCGCTCGACGGCTTTAGCCTTCCAGGAAAGCTCGCCGACTGTTCGAACAAGGATCCCGCGGCATGCGAGCTTTACATCGTCGAGGGCGACAGCGCCGGCGGCTCAGCAAAACAAGGCCGCAATCGTGAATTCCAGGCGATCCTTCCTCTCCGGGGGAAGATCCTCAATGTCGAAAAGGCGCGATTGAATAAGATCCTATCAAACAACGAAATCATCACCCTGCTCACGGCGATCGGCTGCGGTGTCGGCGATGAGTTTGACATCAAAAAGGCCCGGTATCACAAGATTATCATCATGACGGACGCAGAC
>CAZRZZ010000102.1:0-4332 GCA_964604755.1 uncultured Methanosarcinales archaeon
AACCCATCACCACGTCACTGCCTTGGGGTTCAACATAAAGATTAAATAGGGCAGGCACGACAGGGATTGTGGAGGTGCCCTATGGCATTTGAACATGTATCTTGGATTTGGAAGAAAGGGACATATTTTTGGACCTGGCTTGCCGTGACGCTTGTCGTTGGCTGGCTCTATTTGGGACCATTGACCATTCAGGAAAACTACATGAAGCCAGGCCTGTTCGCCGGCGTCGTGGCTTGGGGTTTTGCGCTCCTCTTCCCTGCACTTGTCGGGGCTATCGTGGCCGTGCAGGTCGCCAATTACAAGGAGCGAAAGACCTGCCCCGCCAATGCCACAAGCGGAGGAGTGGTAGGAGCTCTTGCAGGCGTCATTACGGTTGGCTGCCCCCTGTGCCCGGCGATCCTGCTTGGCTGGCTTGGCCTTGGTGCAGCACTGCCTGGCTCGCTTCTTGGCGGTCCGTGGCTCAAGCTTGCCAGTTTTGCGCTGCTCGTCCTGGCGCTCTACTGGGCCAGCAGCAAGAAGTGATAAAAGGGTGATGGTATGAAAAGCAAGCTCAAGAACAAGCAGGACCAAAACCGGCCCTGCCCTTGTGGCTCTGGCAAGAAATACAAGACCTGCTGCGGCGGGATGAGCGGCGGTTGCTGTGGCTGAAACGTGCTTCTGCTTTTCTTTTTCCTTTTTTGAGATGTATAATTTATGGTAGGCCCTACCGCCAAAGAGGGCCCTTGAAACGTACGCAAGGCTTAAATACCACATACGTTTTCACCAAACAATGACAAATCATATGAATCATGATCTTCTGGAGAAGCACAAAAAAATCAACCTCCTTGAGTGCGCCCTCGAAAAGCGCCTGCCAGGTGATTCCACACCTCCCCCGCGTGGATGCTCACGCCCGCTGCTTGCCGATCTTCTTGATACCCTCGAATGGGACGTGCATCGCGCGCAAGGGATCGTGCAGCTTGTGACGGACATGCTCGACCCTGCACAAAAGAATACGAATACCATCGTAAGCTCCCTCCAGCACGCAGTGGGATACATCAAGCAGTATGGAGACGATCCAGAACAACTCAGGCATGCTCTCCAAGCGTATAAGCAGGGGCCTCATTCTGATACAGCCCATTCATATGATCATCTTTCTGTGGAAGAATATGAAGCACTTCTACGCGGCTAAGCAAGCAGCGCAAGGACATCCGCCTTCGTGATGACACCTTTGAGTTCACCTTTCTTTGACACAACGATGAACGGGACGTGCGCAAGCATGCTCGAGACGAGGCGAACAGATGTTTCTGCCGGGATGATCGGCGGTGCGGCATCCATAAGATCGGTGATCGATGACCGCTCTTTTTGAGAAAGAAGCGCGTCCAAAAGGACGCTCTCGCTGACAATCCCAATCACGACATTGCCGTCGATAATAGGGAGTTGCGAAATCTGATGCTTGCGCATCTTCACGATCGCGTCCCTGACCGACTCGCCTGGCGTAAGCGAGATGATCCTCTTGTTCATAACGTCGACCGCCTTCTTCTCCTTCTCCTCCCGCAGCGAGTCGAGCGCGGAAAAGATCGCCTGCGCTTTTGTGTATGCAGGGTCGATACGCCCCGCTTCAACCTTCGCGATAAGGGATTGGGAGACATTCGCAAGGCGCGCAAGACGGGTCTGCGAGAGACCAAACCTTTTGCGCAACTGCCTGATCTCCGGGATTTGGTGATAGGTGTTCATGAAGAGGAATAAATCGACAGTACTTATATTCTTTTCGGAATAGATGAGGAGAAGGCGACAAAAGGCACCGAAAACTACTTATATAAAAATAATCGGCAGCAGGCACGATGAGAGATAAACAGTATCCAAGCGATGCTGAACTCTTCCTCGCGTATGCCAGGAAGCATGGCTTTGAGGATACATACGCGCATTTTCTTTCGATGCACAGCCGTGGCGCTGCCGACCAGCTCGAGCTTCTGGTGAAGGCACGAGATGCTCACAAACAGTTCGCCAGGGGGAGTATCGACGATGTTGTCACAAACGACCCATCACTGTATCAGCGTGCTGTTCATGCCGCCATCAGCATGCCAAAAGCTATTGTGAAGGGAACCTGGTACGCGATCAAAACTACAAAACTCTACCTCCCGTTTGTTGCCCCGATCGCAGGAGCGCTGCCAGCAAAGCAGCGAAACATGATAGCCCAAAGACTCGGTGACAATCCCAAAGCGTACACATGGACGAATATCACAGCCGAAAGCATCGCCGCCGGATCCCTGGCAGCAGGCTGGGTATACCAATCAGGGATATGGCATCATCCATGTAATATGGACATAACCTGTGAGGGCCTCGCATCCGTTATTCTTGGGACAACAAGTGGAGCACTATGGCTCCTTGTTACAGGTGGAATACGAGGTATTGCAACATCATCCCCCAGCCCAAGTCTTCTGTACACGATCCCGCATTACACAACAACTCTCCTGTATTCCATAACAAAAGGCATCATCAACGCATCGACGATTACCTGGAAAAAAATAGGCGAAGGGTACGCTCAGGCATGGCATGAAGAAACTGCACGTTCTGAAAAGACGACGCCAGCGCTGCCAGTACAGGCACCACAAGTCCGCATCGACCCCTTACCTGACGAGTTGGAATCCCTCCGGATGCTCATTCGCATCGAGGAAGCCCGTATCCGCACAGAGGAGGCACATCATGTCACAGAAGAAGCAAATCAGGGAAATGAACCCGACAGAACTCAAGCGAAAACTTGAGGAAAAGACGGTCACCCTCATCGACGTGCGCGAGCCGCACGAGCTTGACATCTGTAAAATAGACGAAGCGATCAACATCCCCATGTCAGAGATGGAATCGCGCTGGCAAGAGATCCCGCAAAAAGGCGATATAGTCGTGATGTGTCGCAGCGGCGGGCGAAGTTCCCGTGTTATCGAATTTCTTGAATCGAAAGGATACATGAACCTTGTGAACCTTAATGGAGGGATTCTTGCGTGGGCCGATGAAGTGGATCCAAGCCTTGAGAAGTATTAACCCGGCAGGACATCCTTCTTTTCCTCGACCTTTGGCTCCAGCTGCGGCAATTCGCCGCGCTTCTCCTTGATCTCAAGGATCGTCTTTGCGAGCTTCTCCTCATCGCGCACAAGTCCGGCGTATGTCCCGTAGATGTTCATGGCCGTGAACGCAAATGCCTGCGAGGGGACCATCCCGCCAAGTGCGGCAAGCGCGCTGCCAAAGCCAAGATCGTTCATCCTGTACGTCACATAGCCACGGATCACGGACCCCATGACTCCGACAAGAAGGCCGGCGCTCAGAAAACGCCAGGTGTCCCTCCTTCTGATCTCTGGATATTTTTCGTAAACGCTTTCCTGATCGCGACTGCGAAGATAAAGCGCTCCCGACCAGTACGCGACACCAGCAGTAAGAAGTGACATGAGCGTGACCATGCCGGAGGAGAAATGAAAGCTGGACGCCCAGTCGGACAGGCACCAGATGTACTGCCCGGCGATGGAATCAAGCGTGCTTTGGACCCCTTCTGGCGTCTGCATGCCGGCAAACACCGCCCCTCCGATGAGTCCGCCGATCGTCCCGGCGGGATATTCAAGGATCGACCCGAAAATCATCTCGGTGTTGTACTGGAGACGCGGACCCTGACGATAATACCACGCCTTTGCTTGCTGCCAAAACGTCAATGGCTTTCCCGGCTCACGCGCCCCGACCGCCTCGTCGACGATGCGCGCAAGATCCGGAACCTTCGTCGACCCGCCGCGCTGGGCGTGCAGGATATAGAGGCGGTCAAACTCATCCTGCCGTCCATGCCCTCGCGCGATCGTACGCGCCGTCAGGACCCGGGGAAGCGGCAGGTCAAGATCGAGGACATTCCGGGTAAAATCAGGATCATAACCGGGAACCTTGCGAAGCTCCCCACGCCCCTGCTGCTCTTGAACAATCTCTTCGACTTCCTCTTTGACTTCTTCGAGAATTCCTTCGATCTTCCCATCGAGGGTTTCCTTATCAGGATCAGCCATTTGCAAAGCCAAGAAGAAACAGGGGTATTTAATGATTCAGGAATAATCCGGCACGTCATAAAAGAAAAAGAGAAGAAATGAAGGGAAAAGAGGAGAAAAGAAGGAGGTATCGCTTAGCGGCTTATTCGGCCGCTCCCTCGCCAGACGGCGCTTCTGCCGGCTTTTCGAGAGGTTCCTTTCCGGCCTTCGTGACCTTCAGATTGATCTGTGCAGTCTTGTCATAGACTGTATTGCCGGCGACCGTCACGCGGCAGCGCATGCCCTCCATCGTGCGAAGCCCCTTCTTTTTCTTCTTGCGGTATTTCTTCTTATTCTTGACGCC
>CAZRZZ010000103.1:0-4321 GCA_964604755.1 uncultured Methanosarcinales archaeon
GGGGGATACGAGCGCGACACGGTGTGGCCGCACATGGGCCTCTGCTATATGGATGTCGTGCGCGGCGTGGATAAGAAGCTCTTCTCGCACTACGTCGATCTCTATCGCGACGACGTCGAGCGACAGGGAAATTTTCTTGAAGTGTTCTTCGCGTCCGGAGAGCCGTTCTCGACCCCGTTCTATGCCGCAGACCACGACATGATCTGGGCGGTAAAGCTGCTTGATTTTTTATGATCCCTGACGCTGAGAGAGCACGTGGTCCGTTATTTTTTTTGTGCGGACGACCAATGCTTTTGCATCACTCACCGGAATCGGCTCGTCTGGGCACCAGATCTTAAGCTCAAATCGCGCGTTGTCTGCTGGCACGATATGTTCACAATAGAGTTTATTTTGCGTTATGTTGATCTCTTTTATGATTGGGATGGGCCGGAGCTTCGGGAGATTCTTCTGAAGATAATCAAGCGCATCGGGAGCATCCTGGAGTTTGTGGATTGCTTCATACACTATTTCTTTTCCTTTCTCTTCACTGTGGGTACGGATCAGGTCAAAACACACCCCGTAGAGGCCGTTATACATGACATCATGGAGGATGTCCGCCCAATTTGGATTTTCGCGAAACGAAGGTATTATTTTATATCCTTCCCTGATGCGTTCTGCAAGATCTGGGTAACCCTTTCCATGCTGGGCTTCGCTGACGATGCCAAGAAGAGTCCAGCCAAACTCCCCACGTCGCATCATGTGATCCTTCATCGCTTCCTTGTCGTGATAATGGGCAAGATCCGCAAGGTCACCGAGGACATCGGCGAGCGATTCGGTGAGCATGTCAAAGTACGCGCGTGCCTGCCCTGAAAATCTGGATGTATCCCATAGTCCAAGCGACATGACTTCTTTATGGTTTTCCTCATGAGCTTTAAGAGCATGATAAGGAACGTACTTTTCTTCTCCGTTGATCTCAACTTTCTTGACTGGCATCTCAGGATCAAGCTTGTCTTCAAGGCCAACATCTTTTGCAACAGTCGTGTATGCTATCGGAGTATAGCTGTCTACGGCAAATCCCTCGACGATCGAGGAATGCAGGGTCCACTTTTTTTCTTGAAGATATGGCCCAATCTTTTCTGTATGGATCCGTCTTGCAAGCTCTGAGAATTTTTTATACCCCTTAATATCGACCTGAAGGGAAATAGGTCTGCCAAAACCTTGGCTGGCATGGATTCTGCCAAAATATCGCTGCATGGGGAGAAGGAAGAAAAAGAGGTATATATACCTTCAGTTCGATCTTAGCCTAAAGCCTCTTTTACTGCCGCGATGACCTTCGCCGGATCCGCCCTTCCTTTAAGCCTTCCCATTGCGATGCCGATGAGCACGTTTTCCGGCTTGCCCTTGTTTTCCTTGATGATATTTTCTATCTCTTTTTTTACGTCCGCTTCAGAGAGAAGTTCAAATCTTGAGAAGTCAAGCTTGCCCGTGCGGCCAAGGTCGCATAAGATGTCATACACCGCATCTTTTGTGATGCTCCCCAGGTCAAGCTCCGAGAAGATGTGCGCAAAATCCTCAAGCGTCGGATTCATTGCAATATTTTCCTTGCGCCGGATCGCCGCTGGCGTCGCAATCATCGTCTCTGCAAGGAAGGCGGGCTTGATGTTCTTGAATCGTCCAATGAACTCCATAACGTCTTCAGTCAAACCTGCTTTTGCGAGCGCTAATGCAAGGTCTTTGGAGAGGCCCTTCTCTTCAAGGCGCTCTGCCTTGTGTTCGATAAGCTCGACTGTCCTGATTGCGGACAGGTCTGGCGTGATGAGGGGGATATCTGTTTCCGGATACATGCGCGCGGCGCCCGGCATCGGCCGGAGGTACGTCGTCGTGCCGTCATCTTCAGCCTTGCGTACCTCCGGAGCGACCTCCTCGCCCGGTGTGACAAGGCGCTCCACGCGCTTTGCGATGAGCTCAAAGAGCGCAGTGATTCTCTCTTGGTCGCCTACGCAGAGCACAAAACCGTCGTGCTCGCCGCATTCCAATGCGGACCTGATCTTGTCCGTATCTGCGCCATACTTCTTCATGTCCTCATCCGCGTGCATCACGCCGCCAAAACCAAGCTGTTTTGCGAATGCGGCGAACTCGTATCCGATGCGCTGATTTCTTATCTCTTCATGTCCGATGAGGCCGGCAAGGCCGGGAAGGCGCATGCCAAAGACCTTGCTCTTCTCCAGCGCTCTTTTCAAGAAATCAGGCGCTTTTTTTCTATCAAAAAAAATGGTCACATCAATCAATTTTCCATCTGGAGGCAACGTTGTTCTGGAACGCAATCGTTCTCCAAGCGCGAGGAGATGCTCTTGGCGCTTTATCTCGTTCTCAATGATTGTCGGGATCATCTTAAGGTCCTGCGCGCCCTTGATCTCGACGCGCGCCCCTCCGGGGATGGACACATTGAGGTCCTGGCGTATCGTGCCAAGGCCCCGCTTGATCCCATCAAGGCTGCGAAGGATCATGCCAAGCTTTGCCGCGACGTGCATCGCCTCTTTTTGGTCGGTGATATCCGGCTCCGTTGCGATCTCGATGAGCGGGATGCCAAGCCGCGACAGGTTGTACACATCTTCCGTATCAGTCCTTGAGCTGATCATGCATGCATCCTCCTCGAGGCAGACCGTCTGAATGCCGATGCGCTTGCCGTCAGCCTCGATGTAGCCGCCGCGGCCTATAAGGCACGTGCGCTGAAAGCCGGAGGTATTGCTGCCATCAAGGACGGTTTTTCGCATGAACTGGATACGGTCCACAACCTTGCACTGAAGCATATGGCATATCGTGAGCGCGATTGAAAGCGCCTCCTCATCCACAGGATGTGGCGGTTCTTCGTCGAGCTCAACAAGGCACGCTGCATCGCGGTATCCCTGATATGCAAACCATTTGTCCTTTTTCTTCTCGTGCGCTGCAGCGATATCGATTTCTCCTGTCTCACCCGCGGCTACATGGAGTTTTCGGCGGACAATAAAATCAGGCTTGTCGCTTCGTATCTTTGTCGGGCACGAGCAGAAGAGTTTCTTGCCTTCAAGCTGCTGGTGGATCTCAAGGCCGCAGGTAAGCTTTGCCAATCGACTCACCTCCAGTCCTTGTCGATGAATTCGATGCCGTGTCGCTCATTGATTTCGCCGCGCAGGTTCGCGCGCAGGATCTGCTTTGCTTCGTCTTGTTTGAAGTTTCCAAGCGCCCAGGCGAGTTTGATGAATGCAACTTCCGTGAGCATGTCATCTGCGGAAATTACGCCGGCGCGCTCAAGGTAGATCGCGTCGGAATAGACGTTCATCTGCACGCCGCCGAAGACGCATTGGCTTGTCATGACGACAGCACAGCCAGACTCGATGATCTTCTTGATCGCGCTAAGGATCTCCGCGTGCAGCTTCGCAAGATCGTTTGGAACTCCGACAGGCGCCTGGCCAAGACCTGTTCCTTCGATGACAAGCCCCTTGTATCCCTTGAAGAAGAGGAACTGCTCGGGAAACATGTTTGGGTGGCATTTGATGATGCCGACCTTCTCCGCAAACCTGTTTCGCACGATGAGCTTTTCTTTTGGCTTCTTTTGATAGTCTTCCTTGAGATATGTGATGTTGCCCCCATTACCATCGCTCCATGCGATGCGTGCGATCGGCACGTCATTGACTGGGCGGAACGCGTCGCGCCGTGAGGTGTGCAGCTTTCGCGTCTTGCATGGCGGCAGGATAAGGCAGGCGTCGTCATCCATGTTTTCGTGCATGCAGATCGCGACGCCGCAATAGTCTGTCTTTGTGGCGAACGTCGCAGCGCACAGAAGATTCATCGCTGCATCGCTTGAGCCGCGGTCTGAAGACCGCTGCGATCCGACAAGGAGGATGGGAAGAGGACAGTTCTCGAGCGAGAATGCAAGCGCAGCGCTCGTATAGTGCATCGTGTCCGTGCCATGGGTGATAATAATCCCATCAACGCCAGCTGCAATCTCTTCTTCGATCGCATCAAGCAGAAGCTTATAGTGCGCAAAGCGCATATCCTCGGAGAACATGTTCGCAATCAGTCGGGATTTGACATTTGCGACATCACGCAGCTTTGGAAACATCCGTAGGATGTCCTCCGGAGAAAAGCGAGCGATGACACCACCGGTATGGTAGTCGACTTTGGACGCGATCGTGCCGCCGGTATGCAGGATCGAGATCGTCGGAAGATCGCGGAGATGCATTTTCATTCCGGGCTCTTCCTTTGGCGCAAGAAATGCCTCCTCGATCCTGATCCTCCGGATCCTGTCGCGGGCGACGCCCATGTTATAGCCGCTCTTGAGCTTCACGATGACAAACGACTC